>JBEQBL010000133.1:0-5718 GCA_041639835.1 Salinarchaeum sp. | reverse complement strand
CATAGAGCATCATAAAGACCGTAATTAACGTCGCACCAACCCAGTACGGAACAGCCCCATCAGTAAGCCCACGCAGGGCTCCACCGGCCCCAATTTGCTGAAGCATGACGTATGGGAACAGCCAGAACAACGAGAGACTTGCAACGAGGACCCGAACGCTCAAGGACCCAAACCGATCACCAAGCATCTCACCCAAGGTCACATACCCACCACGGCGGCCGATAAGCCACTGTTTGTATCCAATAACATACCACAGCACGGCAAAGAGAAGGCCGTCCATCAGACCCATTACGAGAATCCATTCCGGACCGTAGAGATAGGCCGTATCAGCACCACCAAAGAAAGTAAAGGCTGACAGGAGCGTTGCAAACACAGTAAACAGAAGCACAACGGTCCCGAAGGTCCGGCTTGCAAGGTAGTAGTCCTCAGCGGTTGATTCGGTAACCCGGTATGCAAAGACACCGATGGCAAGCGCAACGACAAGGTAGCCAACAACGATGCCAAGTTGGATGATTGTGCTCATCGGGTCTCACCCTGACGAGCCGGAATTCCAACGCCCCAGCCATGGCGGGTGAATATCCAGAATACAATGGCAGCAAGACAAAGCCAGCCAATATGCCACCACAGCCAGACTGGTAACCCGGCGATTCGCAACGAAACCCCCCATAAAAACCAGGGAATGGCAAGCACGAGCACAACAGCAAAGATACCACCCCATAGTAACGACTCAAAATCCGGAGCCATGGTATGGTTCTAAACGGGCCAGACATACAATACATTTTCTGTCCTTCGTCATACGGACGATTGTGCCAATATCTTAAAGTAAATATTTTTAATCTATTCGGAGAAACACTTATTATAGTAAGATACTATTATACTATATGCGACCAAACGTAAGTAAATACGGTAAGAAAGAATATGAGTGCCCATCGTGTGGAGAGCGGACATGGGCATCAACAGCGACCCACTGTGAAACATGCCAGCGTCGGTTGGTTAACATCGGTCGGGAGCGAGACTTGTAATTCGAGAAGTGATTGAAACAACGGCTATTCAACGAGAATCCCGACATCCTGCGTCCACAGACATTGAAAAATATATAGATGATCTTAAATTTCCATCGGAGGAATTAGAGGTTGGATTTGAACATTTTGGTGGTATGTCTGACCATCTTCGATATGTTCAAAAGCGTAACGATATATTATAATATTATTGTCAACCACCCTCGTACGGCCTACCGACCAAGGCAATCCCCACCTCACGTCTGTGCTATCTCTCTTGGACTCTGAATAACATCGCCGAAACGCCGAAATTGCCAACAACTGGTAAGAGCATGATCATATAGTTGAATTGGGCTGTACTATCGCCGAGACCGCCGGGTTTTATTGACGGGCCACGAAGTACTGTTATGGATCCACGGGAGCTACGGGCGGATATCCCAGCTTTTGAGGAGACAATTTATCTCAATACTGGCGCTTCAGGACCGGTGCCAACACGCATCCGGGATCGTGCCCACGATCGGCTTTATCAACAAACCAGCGTTGCTCCTGGTGAAGGTCGTATCTACGAGTCAGCATTTGAGGTCTATCAGATCGCCCGTGAAACAATTGCCTCACATATCGGCGCACCTCCAGAGACGGTTGCACTAACCGAAAGTACAGCAGACGGGATCGGACGGCTCGCTGGGGGCATTGAATGGTCCGACACGGATGTTATCGTTCGAACTGACACAGAGCATCCGGCTGGGGTACTTCCGTGGGAACGGCTGAACCGGTTACAGTCAGTTGAGATCCGCGTTGTGGAAACAACTAATGGCCACGTTGATCATGAAGCGTTTAGGACAGCTGTCACAGACGCACAGTTGGTCTGTCTTAGCTCAGTCTGTTGGGAGACAGGGGCTCGTCGAGCGGTCGACGAACTGACCGATATTGCGCACGATGCAGGCGCCAATGTACTTGTTGATGCCGTACAGTCAATCGGACAGCACCCGGTGGATGTCACCGACTGGAATGTTGACGCACTGGCTGGGTCAACACATAAGTGGCCGATGGGGCTGTGGGGTGGTGGCTTCCTGTATGTGACTAATGCGATGACTGAGGGGATTACGCCAGCACAGATTAGCTATCGGGGAGTTGAGGACCCGTCTGCGGACACATACACGCTCAAGCCGGGAGCTAAGCGGTTTGAACTTGGAACGAGTTCCCCGATCCCATACGCAGCTGCGGATGAGGCACTCACTCTCATTGAGGAACTTGGGTATGAGACAATCACATCGCGCATTAAGCAACTTACAACACAGCTTGTGGAGCAGCTTCCGGCCGATCGGATTAAATCGCCAACGCCACCGGAATCCGGACTTGTCGCAATTAAGGCGCCTGAGGCGGACGCAACTGTTGAGCGACTGGCTGATGCCGGCGTGCGTATTCGCGCGTTACCGGACGGCGAAACGGTCCGAGCGTCAGTACATGTATTTAATACACCGGACGATATCGATACGCTTTGTAATCTCCTCTAATTCTGGGAAGCGGTCCCGAAGAGAAAATTAGGAGTCGTCCGGTTCCCACACGTCAAGGACCCGAATATCAACCGCATGTTCACCCTCTGCAACAGGCAAGGAAATGCGATCGACGATTGACCCAGCAACAGCCGCACGCCAGTCCTGGACACGGGACTGATGATACTCATGATGAGTCTCACGGTCATAGGTACGGTCCTCTGCGGCTCGAAGTTCATCGGCCGTCCGATCCGGGGTTGGAAACGGCGGCCGATCGGGGACGAGCGTGTCCGGGTGGATATGGATTGGCGCATTTGAGGTATTTGGTTCATAGTCCTCAATGCCGGTGATGTGAATACGAGCACGCATACGGGCGCTAAATGGGGGTGTGACGCGAAGAACCGTCTCGCCCCGATCGCGCTCAACCGCCTCAACAGCGTCAACAACATCCGTCGCATGTACAGCAATCGATCGGATCACGGCTGGATCCGATCCCTCTGACGATGGCATATCTGCTTTTCACTGACACACCCACTTAGCCGTGGCCGTCTCGGAGAGGATATAACGGGCTGCGCCTGGATGACCGGTAGATACGGAGGAGCCAAGTGTATTCAGCCCGTGACTATTGTATGGATGCTAGCGATCAACGTACTTTGTTATACGGGATGCTCTTTGTAGCAATCGTTGCCATTGTTGTCCCATTCCTGATCACCGTCGTGGGGAGTATGAACAGTGGAATGGGTGGGTTAACACTACAGGGTCCGCAGTTGTGGCTACCGGCAGCACTCTTTGCCGTCCTTGGGTTTGCAGCATATCGACTATACGTTGGGGACCGCTCAACTGGCGCTGCGATTGATCCCGACGAGGATGAACACCTACAGGAACATTTAGAGGAACCAGCGGACACCCAACAAGAGCAAAACTGAATCGAACTGATCTCGGCAGCGGGAAGGGGAAAAACAGAGACGACTATAAAGCGAGATTTCTGCAGACTAAGTGAGGGTAAGATTTCGAAAGGAGCCATGGTGAGGAGATACCTCTTATCCCTTGGTAGCGCCCGATGGCAATTAACAGGGCAGCGCGTAGCCTCAGTTAATAAATACAAGGACGATACAACATCCGATATGGGCGATTTTGACGACCAGCTTGAAACGGCTTTCTCGGATGCCGGGTACGATGTCGCTGAGCTATCACACAATCGAAACTTAGTCCGGGTAACGCTAACCGATGAGACAGCACAGGCAGATGAACTGCGGGAGATTGTACAGGAAATCGTTGGGGCTGATGCAGCAATGGGGCTGAACGTGGCCACGGAGACTATTGGAGATGGAACAACGATGGGCACGGTCGTATCGTTTCGTGTTCGATAAGATAGGAGGAAGTCCGGATCCCGGATAGCAGGCACGGAATATTCACAGCAAGTCAAGCCGGGTGCCACAGAGCGTGCCGTCCAGAGGCAGCCGACCGGCTGGCGTACAGCGGGGCAGAGGGGTGCGATAGGAACTCAACAAGAGTCGCAAAAGGCATCTGGCGTAACCGTCACAGTACCTCAAGAAGATAATCAAGTGATTGCCAAGGGCCGACCATCGCCACAATGAGTGTCAGGGCCACACCAAGAGCAACAAGGATGACGACGATCTCGATAAATGACCCATACCAGCCGGCTGAGCGACGGCGGAATCGTGGTCGTGGCACACACGAATGTTATGGATCGAACACGAAAGACAGTGTCGGTTAATTGGGACAGTTGTAGACACAGTGTGGCCACTGGTCCAAGTAGGAAAGCTTTGCTGTGGAGAAGAATACAGGGAGACAGTGTGGGACAAGTCGCCAGCGATCAGTCGTCCTGACCGGGCGGACGGCGAGCCTGACGTCGTGCAGCGCGGTTAATAAACTCCGATGGCAGGTCCTCGATTTCGCCAGCCTGTACTCCCCAGAGATGGGCGTAAAGTCCGTTATTTGCGAGTAACTGTGCATGGGTGCCCTGCTCAACGATCCGGCCATCCTCAAGGACCAAGATTTTATCAGCATCCTTAATCGTTGAGAGGCGATGGGCAATAGCGAAGGTTGTCCGGTCAGCAGTCAGCGAGTCAAGCGAACGCTGAATAAGCATCTCGGTTTCTGTATCAACATCGCTGGTTGCCTCATCAAGAATGAGGATATCGGGATCGCGTAAAATGGCTCGGGCGATTGAAATGCGCTGACGCTGTCCACCAGAGAGTTTCACTCCTCGTTCGCCAACCTCAGTATCATAGCCATCAGGCAGTTGCTCGATAAAGCTATGTGCCTGGGCCATTTTCGCGGCATCGATAATCTCCTCACGGGTTGCATCAAACCGGCCATAGCGGATATTCTCGGCGACAGTCCCGTAGAACAGAAACGTATCTTGGCTAACGTAGCCGAGTGATTGGCGGAGACTTGAGAGTGTTACCTCCCGGACGTCTTGTCCGTCGATCCGGACAGCGCCATCGTCCACATCATACAGCCGCATGAGTAGTTTGAGAACAGTCGATTTGCCGGCGCCGGTTGGTCCAACCAAGGCCAGTGTCTCACCGCTTTCGATTGTGAATGAGACATCGTCGATAACCTGTCCCTGGCTGTTCGCGTACCCGAAGCTAACATCGTCGTACTCCACACGACCATCGGTAACGGTCAGTGGTGGCGCATCCGCCGGTTCCGGAAGTCGATCCGGTTCGTCCATCAAACCAAAGATACGGGCACTTGAAGCCCGGGCACGCTGGTACATATTGATAATCTGTCCGAACTGGGCAACCGGCCAGATAAATCGCTGACTGTAGATAATAAACGCCACGAATGTCCCGGTTCGGAGGGTACCGGTAAACGGCCCTGGTGGCGCATCATTAAGCACCCATAAGCCACCTACTAGGAAAGTAGCAAGAAATCCGAGGCCGGCAAGGACACGTAGTGCGGGGAAGAACCGAATCCGGATGGTAATGGCCCCCCAGTTAGCGTCATAATATTCCTGTGAGACATCCTCAACACGGGCTGACTCATACGGTTCGGTGACGCTTGATTTGATAACTTTGATCCCACCGAGGTTGTTCTCAAGTCGGCTATTCAGTTTGCCATCTGTTGACCGGACCTCCGCGTACCGCGGCTGGATGATCTTAATAAAGACATACGTGAACAGGATAATCAGCGGAATTGGAGCCATCGTGACCAATGCCAGTTGCCAGTTGTATGCCAGCAACACCAGTCCAATGCCC
>JBEQBL010000132.1:0-5762 GCA_041639835.1 Salinarchaeum sp. | reverse complement strand
ACTCCCTACGGGAACTGCGGTTGTTCCTGCAAAGCGCGTCGTGGAAGCAGGAAGCCCCACCCGCAGCGAGCGCGTCAGCGCGAGCAGGGTGGGGTAGTTCACAACGGTATGGACCAATCGATTATCGCGGTTGGAGTGTTCAGCGGTGATACGGTCACAGACAGCGGCCAGCACAACAGTGCCCTTCCGTTGGCAACCGTCGGCTACGAATGTTCCTCACGGTACTCGAGATACTGGCAGACACCACGGACGTTGAGTTTGATCTCCTCGCGGGCTTTGTGCTCTCCCCAGATATCGATGAGCTCCTGATCAACGCGGGCAGCAAAGTACGCAGCCAGTGTCTCAGTATCGTCATGTGTTTGGGCTCGGCGTTGGGCAACAGTGTCGACCCACTCGGTCATAGCCTGTTGATACCGGTCAAGACGATCGCCTTTCGGAGCTGGGCCAAAGTGCGGATATAAGAGAGTCTCAGGATCAAGTTCGGCGATCATGGCGGCATCCTCAAGAACGGCTTCACGATTGAATGTAGCGGGTGGACTGGTGACCTGAACGCGATCATACGTCGGTATATAAATCCCGGCCGCGTCGCCAACAAAGACTGCATCGTCCGTTGGGGACTCATACACGACTTGATGAAGCGCATGGCCGGGGGCATGATGTGCCTGTAGTCGCCGAGATCCAAGGTCGATTGTGTCGCCATCAGTCACGGCCGTAATACGCGTCTCTGGGATTGGAACCGGGTCGACGTAGTACTGCCATTGATCCTTGACAGCATTCTTGGTACCAGCAACAAGCGGCTCGGGATCGGAAAGATACGGAGCCCCACGTTCGTGGGCGTAGACGGTGGCGTTTGGACACTGCTCGGCGATAAAGCCAGCCCCTCCAGCATGATCAAGATGCACATGAGTGAGAAGGATCGCTGTCAGGGCTGTCTGCTCGATACCAATCGTCTCGAGCGCATCAAGCACATATTCGTAATTGGGTCCAAGCCCGCTGTCGACAATTGCTGGCTGTGGGCCATCAAGGATATAGACGGTCCCATACTCCGTGGTATCGTACATGCCGGTCTCAACATAATAAATATCGGTACAGGCGCCGGTATCCACACGGGCGACATCCCCTGGTTGCATATCACAAGCCACCACCCACCACGGCAAAAACGCCCCGATCTACACGTCGGTGCACCGATATGATTTTATCGCGGGCTTAAGAACTAGCCAGTCAGTATGATCGACCGGGATATACTCCGTGAGGATCCGGATCGGGTCCAACAGATGCTCGCGGACCGTGGCATTGAGACGGTCAATCTTGATCGGATCCGCGAACTCGATACGGAGTGGCGCGAATTAAAAGCACGTGGCGATGAACTCCGACACGAGCGCAATGAGATCAGTGATCGGATTGGAGAACTAAAGCAGGCTGGTGATGAGAAAGCGGCCCAGGAGGCAATTGAACGCTCACAGGATCTTAAAGCTGAGATCGAAACCGTCGAACAGCGCGCCGAAGAGTTGTCAGCGGAGCTTGAAGATCGGCTGATGGAGATTCCACAGGTGCCGGATGAGTCGGTGCCTGTTGGGGCCGATGAGAGTGATAATGTTGAGCAGCGCCGATGGGGATTCGATGAGCAGCGGCCCCTGCCGGCGGAGATAACCCCGCATTACGAACTTGGGGAAGCACTTGATATCATCGATGAATCACGAGCGGCAAAGACAACCGGAAGTGGGTTTTATTTCCTCAAGGGAGACGGCGCTCGGCTTGAGCATGCACTGATCCAGTTCATGCTTGATGTCCATCGCGAACAAGGATATCAGGATCTGTTCCCACCAATCCCGATTAAAAGCACCTCAATGGAGGGAACCGGACAACTCCCGAAATTTGCCGATGACGCCTATCGCATCGGCGCACCAGAGGACGAAGACTACAAGGATGATGATCTGTGGCTGTGTCCAACCGCCGAGGTCCCTGTGACAAATATGTATGCGGACGATATCCTGCTTGCCGATGATCTCCCACTGAAACATCAGGCCTACACGCCAAACTTCCGACGTGAAGCCGGTGAACATGGTACTGAAACGCGGGGAATCGTTCGTGTCCACCAGTTTAACAAGGTTGAGCTAGTCAACTTTGTCGAACCGCATAACAGCTGGGAGCGACTTGAGGCACTCGTCGGTGAAGCCGAGGAAGTCCTCCAGCGACTTGGCTTGCCCTACCGAATTCTAAACCTGTGTACCGGTGATCTCACCTTTGCCTCAGCAAAAACATACGACATTGAGGTTTGGGCCCCGGGTGATGACATGCCGGATGGGCCCGACATCGGCGGGCGCTGGCTTGAGGTATCAAGCGCGTCAAATTTCAGGGCCTTCCAAGCACGTCGAATCGGGCTCCGATATCGCCCGGAGCGGCATGAGAGTGCTGAGTATCTACATACATTGAATGCTTCCGGGACCGCCGTTGGCCGAGTTATGGTCGCGCTTCTGGAATATTACCAAAACGAGGATGGGACGGTCACGGTCCCGGAAGCCCTACGGCCATATCTGGGTGGACAAGAGCGTATTGAGGGTCACGAACCGGTCGGTGAGGCAGCTGTTGGCGAAGGGCGACGCGACTAGTCAGTCCGTGTAGGTCCGGATATGCTTGATTCGGTCGCCCGTGGATGTGAGTTCGTGAACATCCACAAATCCAAAGAGTGGCTCATCAGCCGGATCAAGTAATCGTCCTTCTGCAGCAACGGTCTCGCCGTCTTTGATCACTGTGTCAAGCACGTGTGTGGTATCGGTAAGCGGTCGCTGATCGCGCATAAACTTGACAAAGGTAGCTCGTCCATCAAGCGTCTGGTCGGGGCGGGTGTGAACAAACGCTGGAGCGAGTGTCTCCCGAAGTATCTCATACTCATCATTATCAATTGTCCGATAGTACTGTCGGACAACAGCCGCCGCGGACATACTGGCGATATATTTATGCGCGGTAAGTATAGCCGTTGGCATTTACAGGCGGTCAAGGCGAATGCCCGGGGCTTGACCCCGAGGCGGTTCACAGTGTCACTGTGCTTATTCACAGTGTCGTCTTGACTATGGATCACCCACGGGGGCTGTCACCGGTTGCGAAAGTCCTATAGTCGGCACTTGCCCGCATTCGGATGATGGATGTCGCCGAGGTGCTCCCCGGATACACGGAGGCGTTTTCCTTTGACGAGTTCAATGAGATGCAACGGGAGACGCTCCCGGTTGTGCTGGGGACCGAGGAGAACGTTGTCGCCAGCGCGCCGACTGCAAGCGGGAAAACCGCAATCGCCGAAGCCGCGATTTGCAAGGCGCTTGATGCCGGACACACCGCTTTGTTTGTGGCCCCGATGCGAGCGCTGACAACCGAGCGCGAACAGGACTGGGCCGGCTTTGAGGAACTTGGCTATTCGGTGTATGTCGTAACTGGCGACCGCGATCTCAATCCCCGTCGAGCCAGTCACGCCGATATTCTTGTTATGACACCTGAGAAGGTTGACTCGGCAACTCGGAAGCACGATAGTCACCGGTATGCCTTCATTACCGATGTTGATCTGTGTATTATTGACGAGGTTCATCTGTTGGACTCACGGCGACGCGGGAGTGCTCTTGAGGTTATCGTGTCCCGGTTGCGGCGGCTCTGTGATCCACGGTTTATTGCGCTTTCAGCGACGATGCCTAACGTTGAGGACGTTGCGGCCTGGCTGAATGCGCCACCGACGGCCACCTTTGAGTTTGGCGAGGAGTATCGTCCGGTTGAATTGAATGCTGATGTGAAAACCTATACTCACGGCGAAAATGCCTTTGCGGACAAGTATCGACGGCTCTACCGAGCATTAGACCTTGTCGAGCCGCATATTAGTGCCGATGGACAGGCGCTCGTGTTCGTTGCCTCTCGACAAGATGCTGTCGAAGCAGCACAGACTGCCCGGGATGAACTGGCCAGCAGAGACATTCCTGTTGGCGCCCGTGGCGACTATGACTTTCATGACCGGACACAAACACTTGACAATGAGACACTCCGGAAGGGCGTACTTGACGGCGTTGCCTTCCATCATGCCGGTCTCTCGAAGGCCGATCGCAACCACATCGAGGACTGGTTTCGAAATGGTGATATCGATATCCTGTTCTCAACATCGACACTTGCATGGGGAGTGAACTTACCGGCACGTTGTGTAGTCATTCGGGATACAAAGTACCATGATCCACTGGAAGGCGAAATTGAGATGAGCCCACTGGATGTGTTACAGATGCTCGGCCGAGCCGGGCGGCCAGGGTATGATGAGGTGGGGTATGGCTGGGTGATCTGTGACCGAAGCGATGTATCCCGATATCGTCGATTGCTTGATAATGGGAAAGCGATCGAATCACAGCTTCTTGGTGATCTTGCTGAACATCTCGTTGCGGAGGTTGCCTTAGGAACAATCAGTGATCTTGACGAGGTAATGGACTGGTTTGAGACAACCTACTGCTATATCCGGGCAAAGCGCTCACCGGAAACTCCTGATCTTGCCAGCTTAGAGCATCGACTTCGGGAGACACTGTCAGAGCTTGTTGATCGCGGATTTGTCACAACCGACGATAACCTTGCGGTCGCCCCAACAGCCCTTGGCCGACTGACCTCAGCGTATTATCTTCGATTAGCGACCGCTCGCTCGTTCAAAACAACAGTTGATACCGACACGGAACTAAGCGAACAAGCAATCCTCCGGACGATCGCAACGGCGGCTGAGTTTGATGATGTAACCGCACGAAGTGACGAGACGGATGCCATTGGGGCAGTATTAGGCCATCGAGGCGAGGATCTTGATGCTGGCCAGCGGAAGGTGCTGGCGATTCTGCGAGCAGCGATGACCGGCACGTTACCAACGGAGTTGCGGTCGGATGCATGGATTATTCGTCAAAACGCGGCCCGGTTGCTGGCCGCATTCGGTGCGTTCTGTGAGGAGTTGGCAGATCCACCAGCAGCCAATCTTGTACGTCGTGTTGAAGCGCGTGTTGAACACGGGGTTGGGAACGATGCGGTTGGCCTCACTGCGATCGACGGAGTTGGCACAAAGCGGGCGAACACGCTTGTGTCAGCTGGGTTTGATCGCCCGGCGGCCATTGCCACTGCTGAGAAGGATACATTGGCGCGAGCAGGACTTGGAGAGGGAGTGATCGATCAGCTTATTCAAGCCGCTGATGACCTGCCCCGAATCAGTATTGATTGGCAGGCATTTCCGGATCGGATTACCGCTGGAGAAAATGAACTGCGTGAAGTCATCATCACAAACAATGGCGGCGGTGCCACCGTTGGGGTTCGAGTAACGGTCAACGATGTCACAATGACAGAAACAGAAACATATCTCGGCCGTGAAAAACAGACGACAGTCCCGGTTGGCGTCTATGGTGGAGAGCCATCGACATTACAGTTCAGCATAACAGTTGTGACACCCACATTGCCATTGCGACCGGTCACCGTCGAGCGAACGGTGACGGTCGACTGAACCGTTGCTCATTGCCATACATAGCAGGACAGATACTATCATGCGGGAAGCAACGCGAAAACCCACGAGGAAGGGACAAGTCAGTGTATGCGTTCCACGAGGCGATCAGCAACGGTCTTAATATCGGCTGCTCGCCGAATATGGACCTCCTCAGCGGCAGCATCGGCTGTTGCAAGCAGTGTAATTGTTAATCCATCAGCAGTGTCTGCAGGTCGATACCGTCCAAGTCGGTCATCGGTCTCGGTATCGCGAATTATTGTGCCGGTGTCGGTAT
>JBEQBL010000131.1:0-5801 GCA_041639835.1 Salinarchaeum sp. | reverse complement strand
TCCGACTGGTGATTGACGTTAACGGCGAGTCGGATATTATAGCTAATCCACCACGGAGATGGTTGGTGGGACGTGTCGACGACATTCAGTCCCGCCGGGAGGAGACCATCGTCGATGGTGTCGGAATCGACTGAGAGACCGAGTTGTTGTTTGACGGGAACCGGGATCCCCACCGTCAGCGAGGAGTCAACAGCAGCCGACAGAACGCGATCAATCAGCGACCCGGTGACAAGCGGCAAGTCAGCCCCGATCGTCACAACAGGCGGCGAAACGACGTCCAGAGCTGACTGAAGATCCTGAACGTAGCCGTCACCCGCGGTCTCGATTACTGACGCTCGGGAACTGACGTGTGCCTGTGTTTGGGGTGTTTCTGGAGATACAACGGCAGACACATCTTGGACGCTGCTCGCAGTAAGCGCGTCAAGCACGTAGTCGATCATCGGACGGCCATTGATCTCATAGAGAGGTTTTTCGGTTGCTGCCTGCAGCCGCGTCCCACGGCCACCGCACATCACCAAAGCGTCAACTGAACTCACGGTACCACCCAGAGATAGCCGCTGAGACCGATATGAAGCCCGACGACCCGGATGAGTTCGTTCGTCGCCCCGAAGACATCGCCACTGACGCCACCCAGGACAGACCGAGCCCACAGCAACACGAGTCCGGCAACTGCACTCCCGCCCAAGACGATTGCCGCCATCACAACAAGCGGCCGACCAACGACGATCGCCGGCACGACCAACGCACCGACAACCCATAGTCGTCGGAGTGAGAGCCCGCCGCTAATCGCTGCGCCAAGTCCGTCATGGGTCGGGGTACCGACGATAGCGAGCGTGACCATGCCGGCTTTCGCAGTAACCTCCGCAGTGAGCAGTACTGACATGGCAACCACCAGCGGGAACGTGCTGAGCGTGTATGCTGCAGTCGCCAACCCGAGGACAACGAGGGCAAGCGCAGTCACAGCCCCGACACCAACTGTCGTATCGGCAAGAATCGACTGACGATCTTCAGGCGCACCGTGACTGACAGCCGCATCCGCACAGTCTGCTACCCCGTCAAGATGGGTAATTCCAGCCAAGAGCACGAGCCAGACGGGGAACAGAACGCCGACGGTCGCGGGAGGATAGAGACCAGCCGAAACAGCCAGAAGTGGGACTGACAGAAGCAGTCCCAAGAGATACCCGACGATGATCATTGTCTCTGGACGGCGCTGGAAGGCGAGCCACGCGCTCTCGGAATGACCAACCGGAACGCGGGTCAAAAAGCCAATTGCACCCTGGAGGGCGGTGAGACTGGTCATATCCAGGCGAACACCCCGATAACAGCGGCGATAAGATACGCGACTACCCCCGCGAACGTAACGAGTCGAATTCCATGCAGACTAGTTGTAACGTCCGGCAGGTCCGCGTCCGGGTTGAGTTGATAAGTGGTTGGTTTTTCCAGTCGAACAGCCAGTGCGCCGGCAAGCGCGCCCATCGGCCACCCGGCATTGGGGGATGCAGTGCGATCGCTCGCGCGTCGAGCATGTGTGAGTGCCGCCAGATCGGCACTACAAACGGTGAGCAACAGTGCGCTGAGTCGTGCGGGAACCCACATGACAATATCATCGAGCCGAGCCGGCACCGTTCCGATCGGCTTTGTTGGATACCCAAACATCGAATCAAGCGTATTGATACCTTTGACCCATGTCGCAGCTGCCGCACCAAGTGGGACAGACACGAGTCCAAAGATGACGAATGCAGTCAGCGGACCGATGAGACCATCGGCGAGGTTTTCGGCCGCACTTTCAACGGCTGCACTGCGGATCTCAGGCGAAGAAAGGGTGTCTGGATCACGACCGACAAGCGCAGGAAGCCGCTCACGAGCGCGATTAGGGGCCGTCTCGCTGGCCTGGATAACAGCTGTTGCCTCTGATACCAGCAAGCGAAGACTCGTCGTGACAAACAAGACGCTACCAGCGGCGGCCGCCATGACAATCGGGCCGAGAGTACCGGCAAAAAGTACGACACCACCAGCGACAGTTCCAAACAACAGTGGGGCGACGACTGCCAGCACGCCCCCAACGAGCTGTGGAGCAGTCCATGTCCTGTCAATCGGCCCAACGGCTCGCCCGAAAAGGGCAACAGGATGGATCCGTCGGGGTAGCTCACCGATAAACCCCTCAGCGAGTCCGGCCAAAACGATCGCAAGCGAAAGCGGTGGGATCACTGACATGCCAAGGCAGAGAGCTCATCAAGAACTGTACTGAGAGCTTCGGTCTCGATAAGCAGTGCTGTGCCACCAAGTGATTCAATGCCACCATCCGCCTGGGGCGAATCACCGACATGAACGAGCTGCTCGACGCCCACATCAAGGTCCGCAGCGAGCCGTTCGAAGGCCTCCGGCGCGGGTTTGCGCCACTCGGTATCAACACTTGAGTGAATGACATCAAATACCGCCGGATCAATCGTCGATCGCGACAAGACAGTCGGGACCAAGTCAGGGACCGAACAGTTCGAGTAAAGTCCAACAGGACCGCACTCAGCAGCGATCGCAAGCGCTTGCGTGGCGCCAGGAACGGTTTCAACGGGACGGTCAAAGGCCCGACAAACAGCTGTCCGAATCGACTCGATCGGCGCATCGATATCTCGGCTGTGCAGAGCAGCCTGGACGTGGTCTGAAAGCGGCAGTTGACGACCGTCGGGAACAGACGTATGTCGGTGCCGATACACTGTCGACCAGTCAGCGGGCGTCTGGATTCCTTCGGCTGCAAGCTCGGCGCTGATTGCCGCAGCTGGCTCCGATGGACGGTCGGCAACGACAAGGGTGCCAAACAGATCGAACGAGACTGCCACTATCGTGTAACTAGTACAAGCTCACTTGAATATCTCGCCTGCCGTCCACAGTCATATACCGGAACCCGGCAGGAGTTGACCGCAGGTTATGAGACAATGAGTTCGACGGGACAGTCGACAAATACGGACGATCACACGAGATACGAAAAACAGGGCATCGACAAGACGGTCTCAGGACGTGCGTATGTCCATTTAGGGATCGATACAACCGGAATGCACCATCACTATCTTGGTGATGAACAGCTCGTGATTGTGGCTGAGCGGGGGTATCAGCGCCTTGATCGGCACGCGCCCGTTCGATATCGGATCCGAGCACCACCAGCAGAAATCGAGTACGTTCAACCGGACGTTGCGATGGCCGAACTAGAGGCCGGCTGGTGTGCGTTCGTCGCACGCGAACGGGGCTGGCAGAAACGAACACATCGGGTGTATGATCCGGGAACAGCAGTGTGGGAAGTGCTTGAAAAACAGCAATAGCGGGCCATGGCCCTTACCCCTGAGCAGTGGAGGCGTTGTGAGGACTCCGTTCGGCAAGCAGGACCGTCGTTCCATCGACAGTGCCATACACATGTGGTGTTTCATCAACCATCCGGGTTGAGACGTCAATCGGACCGACAGCAACCTGATCACCGGAACGTGGGACGGGAACCGTATCGAGTGTTGTGCCGTTGCGATGAGTGACACGCAGTTGTGTTCGTGGATCAGCTGGAACGAGTTCAACAGTCGTGTTTGCCAGCGATCCAGGAACAGACACCGGAGCTGATGTAAACGATCGTGTCCGGGTATCGTTAATGGTGAGATCAACAGTATAAGCTGTATCGGCACCGCTAACGGCCCAGCCAGTTCGTTCAACATCAATCGATTGACGCCAGCCGACGCCACCCACAACGACAGTTGTCGTTGATTCGTACGCGAGCCGGTCCTCCCGAATCGCCATCGTCCAAAGCTCGCGTTGCTCGCTGGTAACGATCAGTCCAGTGTACGATGCGGTCTCAGTGCCGTTAGCGGGCGGACCAACGGCAAACTGTCGGGGGTTCGTCGCGTTGGCCGCATATGTTAGTTCATAGTCATTGATCGTAACGGTATCGCCACTGGGACTGTGATCCGGACTCGGATCGATGACCGTTAGCCCAAAGAGGATTCCGGGGGCCAACAGAACGATCGTACCGCCGGCAAGAACTGCAGTAGCTGTCTGCCGGCGTGACAGCGGCCTGTGGAGCCAGGGACTCGATCGGATTGCCGGGACGGTAGGGACGCTCACAAGTCCACCAGTAAGCACTGTCAACACACCGATCGTGACCGTTGGGACAGGCGCAAAAACGCTCCCAACGATGGCACCGAGAGCACCCAGCCAGACGAGGACAAGCCAGACGATCGCTAGCTGGCGGGCTGACGGGACCAACCGGCCGGTCGGCCACGGGAGTGAACGCTCGCTTCCGCCGGCTGCCTCAGCGATCAGCAGCGCGGTCCCGGCCAACACAAGCACGCCAACCCCGCGATAGAGCACATATGTCTCGGTGCCCTCTGGCCACACGATGAGCCATAACCCCTGAATGAGGCCGAGACCGAGTGTGGCAAGCGCAATACGACCGAACGAGGGGGAGTGATCACGGCGATACTGGAGCCAGATGGCAATCAAAACGCCACCCAGAAAGCCGATCGCGTGGGCATGAAAGCCGATGCCAGCCCACGCTGGTGGTGTTGGTGGCCCAGCGGCGATAGTCTCTCGGAGGACCGGCTGTTGAATGGCCTGGTAGAGGGTAGCGAATGCACTGGATGTAATAACGCCGACAAGCGTCCACACCGGGCGCATAACCAGCGCAAACCCGATGATCGCAAAGACAGCCCCCGAAAATCCGATCCCAGGCCCCAGCGCGAAAACACTTGTTAACACTGCTGCGAACAACAAGACAAGCGGAAAGAGAAGAACCGCCCGTACCCAGGGACTCGAGGTAAGTGTTGACGGGCCATGCCGGTCTTCTGTATAGTGGCCCCAGGCATATTCCGCGATCGGTGCGATCGCAAGCGTCGCCGTCATATTCGAGAGGAGATGGGAGGGCGAGCCGTGTGTGATACCGGCCGTCAACAACCCAAGGGGGTACAGCCAGGACCACGAGACAAACGGGAGCACGAGCGGGTCATTCCAAAACCAAAGCCCGCCCTGAACGAAGAGATACGTACTGACAACGATCCCGACGGTCAGTATCGATCCGATCGGAAGCCCATACAATAACCGGTCGGCGGCAGCTGCACGCCAGCGATGGCCACCACCGAGGCCCCACAGAACCCCGGCCGTAACCAGTACCCCGACAATAACGACAGCCTGCGTGGGTGAGACGAGCACACATATCGCTATGGGCGAGATCACTGTCAATGATTCGCTCCCCACAAAGCTGCCACCCAAAGCATGGCAAAACACGTTAGTGATCAGCACCTTAACACAGCGGTGAGTATTCCCGCTGATGGTCCAGACTTCAGTTCAGGTGCTGCTTATCGGGGGACTAGCGATCATTGCGTTCGGGCTTGCGGCCGCAACGCTTACAACCCCGGTAGATTCTGGGACGATCGGTGTTGGCGGCTCTGAAACCGATCTTCCGAGCGGTGGAACTCCCAATAACGGATCAGCGCCGGCACTCAGCCCGCTCCCGATCACGGAAGGCTCAGGGGGGCTCCTATCATGGTCACTCTGTGTTGAATCTGTCGGGCCGGTCCCAACGTGGGCAGCCTTGTTCGGTGGACTTCTAGGACTTGCGTTGCTAGTGCGGTATGTAAGCGGTGGGGTGCCGGCGCTGGCAGTCGGGCTACTCGGGATCTGGCCGGTGTTGCTCATCTGGTTGTTAGTGACCGCCGGGTGTCCGGTTGATCCTGGCTTGCCGGTCGGTGGTGAGCAGTCGACTGGACTGATCCCATCAACCGGTAGCGAGACCGAAGAGGGAGGCAGTACAGCAGTAACACCGGCAGTCTCGG
>JBEQBL010000130.1:0-5820 GCA_041639835.1 Salinarchaeum sp. | reverse complement strand
GGTGCTCGTAGTTTTCCCGAACCTTAAGACCGAGAATCCGGTCCTCCATAACATCGGTCCGGCCAACACCGTATGAACCGGCATATTCATTAAGATACTCAATAAGTTCAACCGGTTCATACTGCTCACCGTCAACAGCAACAGGGACGCCGGAGTCAAATTCGATTTCGATTGTTGTTGACTCAGTGCCGGGCGCGGCGGTCCAGGAATAGATATCCTCACTTGGAATCTGGTCGGGGTGTTCAAGTTCGGAACCTTCGATTGCACGGGACCAGATGTTCTGATCAATGGAGTAACGGCCCCCGTCACCACCCTCAACGGGGAGATCATGGTCGGCTGCATACTCCATCTCCCATTCCCGCGTTAGGCCAAGTTCACGAACCGGAGCAATAACCTCCATATCCGAGCCCCGCCAGATAGCCTCGAAACGGAGCTGGTCGTTGCCCTTTCCGGTACAGCCATGCGCAAGGGCATCACACTCCTCCTCAACCGCCAGTTCAAGGATTGCATCAGCAATAACCGGGCGGGCAAGGGCTGTGCCAAGTGGATAGCCCTGGTAGGTCGCATTAGCCTGGACAGCATCAATACACAGATCAGCAAACGCCTCGGTTGCATCAACCACGTGATGCTCAAGTCCAAGGGCCTCAGCCGTCTCAGCCGCCTCATCAAACTCCGAGTCCGGCTGCCCGACATCAACGGTGACACCGATTACTTCATCGTATCCATATTCCTCTTCAAGCAGTGGGACACAGACGGTCGTGTCAAGCCCACCTGAGAACGCAAGAGCGACGCGTGACATTCGTATATGAAACCCGGCCGTGCGTCGATAATAAATCCTTCCATATAGATTATTAAGAATCTGCTCAGACCCCGCAATAAGCGTGCTACGTGGCGATTTGGGAAAACGCGAACCGAGACGATGTGAGAATAAAGCCGGGCCTAGCGGCCCGGGCGTCGTCGCGGACGGGCGTCAGGGCGGGTGGTCAACGACTGGGATGATGAAACCGTCCGCATCATACTATCGGGTCTGTCATCAGTGTATAAAATCGTTTCGAGACCGGGAGTCAGCCAGGAAGGATGATATCATCAAAGTTCTCGATAACGATATCATGACCACGGCTCTCACCAGGAAGAATATCACCTAACGAGCCGCCAAAGGCGGCAGCAGCCCAGACAACACTAATCCGGGCTACAGCCTCGAGAGTAGTCGGGTCGCCCTCAAAGACACGTCCCCACAGGATCATCAGGCCGGTAGCAACACCAAGGGTTGTTATCAAGACGCCAAGCAACCGTCGAGGAAAGATACCAAACAGCGGTCGCTTTGCTCTGACTGGACGGATATCTGACCAGTAAATAAGTCCAACAGTAACCATAATCACAAACAGTACATTACCCAGAAGGAAAATTGGCACACCACCAATCCGTGTGGCAACAAGGTGCTCAGCAATTTCGAAGACGCCACCTTCGACTAAGAGGGGCAGGGCAAACAAGACACCGCCAACAAACGCCTCAGCAACATCGCGAGTGGTATACTTGCTAATGTGCTGGCTACCGGGGATTCGTTCAGCAATCGAGAGTGTCGTCCGGACATGCTGACGTTCCTGTGGGGTATCAACAGTCTGTTCAAGTCGATTGAGTTCGTCAATCAGCGTCTCAAGATCAGGGTCCGAGCGTGAGGATGCCATTGTGTAATGATACCGGCGCCTATGGAAAAAGCATACCCCGGGGGGGTTCGCGGGTTGACCTGAGCCGAGGTCAGGAGTCACCCATCAAGTTGAGGGGCAATGTCCTCAGCAAAATAGGTGAGAATCAGGTCAGCCCCAGCACGTTTGATTGACAGGAGTGACTCATATGCGACGGCCTCAAGATCAAGCCAGCCACGATCAGCAGCAGCATGGAGCATGGCATACTCGCCGGAAACATTGTACGCGGCGACAGGCCGATCAACAGTCGTAGCAACGGTGGCGATCACATCCAGATATGACAACGCCGGTTTGATCATCAGGATATCAGCCCCTTGCTGTACATCAAGTGTGACCTCTCGGCGAGCCATCTCGCGGTTGGCAGGATTCATCTGATGATGACGGCGGTCACCAAACTGTGGGGCACCGTCGGCCGCATCTCGGAAGGGACCATAGAAAGCACTCTCATATTTTGCTGCGTAACTCATAATCGAACAGCCGGAGTGCCCGGCCTCGTCAAGCGCCGTTCGAATGGCTTTGACCATGCCATCAATCATACCACTCGGGGCGACCATATCGGCTCCTGCGTCGGCATGAGACACAGCGATCCGTTGGAGCAGTTCAAGAGTCCGGTCGTTATCAACGGTAAATGCTGGATCAGTGCGGGCGTCAGGTTCGAGGACCCCACAGTGGCCGTGACTCGTATATTCACATAGGCAGACATCAGTGATAACAAACACATCTGTTTCAGCGGCAATCCGGCGGGTAGCCTGCTGGATAATGCCATCA
Organism: Salinarchaeum sp.; assembly: GCA_041639835.1. GTDB lineage: Archaea > Halobacteriota > Halobacteria > Halobacteriales > Salinarchaeaceae > CAZFMU01. The sequence goes on along the minus strand of JBEQBL010000130.1, from coordinate 3,349 downwards.
TCAGCCCAGGCACGCGATCCACGCTCGTCTTTCTCGGTTGGTACACCAAAGAGGATAACCGCCTCAATACCGGCTGCTTGGACTTCCTTGACACGATCAACAATCAGCTCAAGTGGAACACGATCATGACCGGGCATCGACGGGATCGGGCGTCGCTGGTCCGCAGTCGCGTCGACAAAGATCGGCGCAATCAGATCCGTCGCTTGAAGCGTGGTCTCACCAACCAGATCGCGGATACCATCCCTGCGGAGCCGGCGTGGACGATCTATAATATCCATATCAGTAGGATATGGCCACCGACCAAAAGCCTCCGTGACTGCACCGCCGTTGTGACCGCCGCCTGGACAAGGGATCATCAAAACGGCAGGGACGGGTCGGGAAGCAAGGCAACAGTCAAAAGCAATGCAATAGCAAAGACCGTGAGCAGGGTATCACGGAGGCCCCATGACAGTGCTGGGAGTGTTGGATTCCACGCAAAGCAGCGCGCCTGAAGCGCCTGACTGAGATGATCAGCCCGTTGAAAGGTCCGGCGTAACCCAAGGATGCCAATCCCGGCTGCTCGTTTGATCCATCCTTGAGCATGTCCAAGACGGGCCGCTCGGGCCTGTCGGATCTGACGGAGGTCCGCAACTAGTACCGGAAGGAGTCGGAACAACAACCCGGCACCGACACCAAGGAATCGACCGAGACGGCCGGGCACTAGTCGCTGAATGGCAGCCTGTGTCTCCCGGACAGGGGTAGAGTGAATGTACGCACCAGCTACAAGCAGTGCCAGTACAACATCGTATCCCGCGATTGCTGAGTCAATAGCTGCTGTAGGCTGAAACCACGGAGAGCCAACGGTAATCCCGGCAACAAGCGGGCCAAGGGCAATAAGTGCAATCGGGAGCCGGAAAGCACGGACTGCCTCACGCACTGTTAGCCCGGCAGCCCGGACACAGATCCCAGCAACGACGGTTAATACCCCTCGCCATACGGGACTGGTAAGCACAACGGTCCCAAGAACAAACGCCGTCTGAAACAGCAACTTTGAACGGGGGTCAAGCGTATGGGCAAACCGATCAGCGGGGCGATATCTCAACATTCCGTTGGTGGTTTAACGCCGTATGTTGGCAGATCCTCGGTTACCGACTCAACGGACCCGTCGGAAACAATGTGCCCGTCGGAAAGGACAATAACACGGTCGGCAAGCGTCTGGACGTGTCGGAGGTCATGGGTGACAATAATAATACTGGTGCCGGAGGCCGCAAGATCGCGTAGCTGTTCGACAACGGCCTGTTGGGCCGGCCAGTCAAGACCGGTAAGTGGTTCGTCCAAGACAAGATGGCTTGGGTCCATAGCCAATGCACCAGCGATAGCAACGCGAGCCTGCTCACCGCCGGAAAGTTCATCCACACGAGCGTCAGTATAGCCGTCAAGTCCGACAGCTGAAAGCGCCAACTGGACACGAGAATCAATGCGGTCGCGAGACAACCCCAGATTTTCCGGACCAAAGGCAACATCGGCACCGACGGTTGTCGCCACGAACTGGTCGCGAGGATGCTGAAAGACCATGCCAACATGCGTACGGGCGTAGACAGGTGATTCCGTGACAGATCGATCGTCAACGGTGACCGTCCCGGCGTCGGGTGTCAGAAGACCGTTGAAATGACGGACCAGGGTTGTCTTACCACTGCCATTTGGGCCGACAACAAGCAAACACTCCGCATCAGGAATCTGTACGGAGAGGTGGTCAAGCACAGTCGTCGTGTCGTATCGATAAACGAGGTCGCTGACGGTAATCACGATTCGGTAGGCGGAGAGACAAGACCACTTCTGGCAGCAATCACGGCGGCGATAGCCTTGGCAGTGTCAGCTGGGAAGAACACGGCAGCACCGGTAATAAACGCCTCGCGGAGGGAAAGATCCAGAACAGCACCCATCCAGAGGGGGCCAAGCGCATAGATAACGGCCATACCGGCAGTAAGGCCAACCGCATACCACCGCAATGGCACGGTAGCCGGATCAAGGAGCTTTCGGCCACGATGAACTGCCAATCCAGTAATACCGGCCGCAACCGGAAACGCAAGTAAGTACCCGCCCGTCGGGCCACGGATAACACCGAGTCCAGCACTTCCTTGAGCAAACACCGGGACCCCAAGGGCGCCAACAACAACATAGAGGCCAATCGCACCTGCGCCCCAAATCGGGCCAAGAAAGACCCCAGCAAGAAAGACACCAAGAACCTGTAGTGTAACTGGCGCTGGAGACAGTGGATATGGAAGAGCGATATACGAAAGTCCAGCGGTCAATGCTGCCACGGCCGCTGCATAGGCAATCCGTGTGGCGATCTGGTCACCGACAAGATCAACAGAGTCGTGATCGACGCTCACATGCGAGACCACACCCGTCAATCAAAAAATAGCTATCGGTTGACGAGCGCACCTGATAAAGTTTATATGTACAGGTGTATCACCTCTGTCACCATGGACGAAAAGACAGAGACGCTCAGAGATGTCTTCCTTGAGGTTTCAGACACTGAGACAGTTACTGAGTCACAAGCAGAGTCACGTGGATCGTTGACCGACGAGACAAACACAGAGCAGCGCCTCGGTGAGCTAATCGAGGAGATGCGCGACCGGTATGAGTTCCAGACGGATCTTGGTAACGATCAGCTGGCAAATCTTGCGCGACAGTTCTACGATGGCGAGTCGGATGAGACGATTGCAGCCGAACTTGACACAACCACGACGACGGTCTTTGACGCGCGAATGGATATCCACCTCTTTCGTGAAGGGGATCTGGCGTTAGCTGATCGGCTTGTTGGATTTCGGAAAGCAGTGATGGATGAGACACCGGTTACGGAGTTGCGCGAGCAGTTTGACGCCTCTGCGACGGCAATTCAGCGCTGTCAGCAGGCAGTTATCGCACGCGATGAGGCACGTCGGGCCAACGACCGCTATCGGGACGAGTTTGCCGAAATCCTGGCGGATGCGGATCTCACCGGAGAGCTCACCGATAGTGCCACCAAGGATGGACTTGAGGGGGCAACAGAGGGCATGGAAACGGATGTCTCCTTCTGACTCCCGGTTGATCATAGCTGTCTATCAATAATCGTATTCGACAGCAGATATGCCGACGCGCTTTAGTTAGCGTCCCGAGTACTGGTCGGTTATGCAAGCGGTTACGCTGGGCCCCGAGGGAACCTATTCGCACCGCGCAGCAAGTGCCATTTCAGAGCAAATTGCCTTTCGTGAGTCAGTTACAAGTATTGTCCAGGCGGTGGCCAACGGCGAGTTTCGACGTGGTGTGATTCCAATTGAAAACAGCATTGAGGGCTCAGTGAGCGAGAGTCTCGATGCACTGGCCG
>JBEQBL010000129.1:0-5849 GCA_041639835.1 Salinarchaeum sp. | reverse complement strand
GCGCTGACACTCATAACTACGCTGAGAGGTTTGAAAATGCTTGGAAAAGCTCCGCTGTGACGGCTCGTATCCACGGTCTGAAGACCGTGGTATTGCGCCTGTTCAGCCTATAATCCCGCTGAGACTGCCGTGCCGGTGGCACTGGTTCCACGTGGTATACGCCAGTGTACGGAACACTACAGGGCATCGAATACACGTGTTCGAAACGTCTGTACAGCCGTCGGAAACGCCTCTAGCTGAGCCCGATGATAGACATACTCGCTATAGGCACTGCGAACCGACACACGGTCATCGGGATCACCGTCAAATCGGCGGTGGACTCGCTGATCAGTATATGCGATTGATTGAACTGTATCGGCCAGGCGATCACGAGCCAGCGAGGGGCCGGTATATGCCGTTGCCTGTTGCTGTGCTGCTGTCAGTGCGGCCTCACGTTCTGTGCGAACAGTCGCGACATCCTCCGCAGGAAGTAGCTCGCGGGTTTCGATTCGTTGTCGGATAAGCTCAAAGGCTTGATAGGCATGTTCAAACTGTAATGCTGTGTTGAGCACTTCGCCAAGTCGCTGCTCATCGGCTAAGGTCGTAAGATCATCAATTGCTCGTTCAACGGGACGGGTTGCATTGAACGATACCGTCTGCCAGAGTCCATTTTCATCAACGGGAGCATCAATCAGTGTTGCGGGGTCATCCTGTTGGCCCTGGAGTGAAAAATCCGTCTCGGCAATACGATCTTGCGTTTGCTCAAGAACCGTCTGATAGACCGGGGTCAGATCGTGTGGCTCCGACTGTGTCCGGGTATATACGGTCAGCAGGTGGCTCCACGCTGTTGTGGTAGCCGCGGCCGATTCAAGTGTACTTGCACGCTCACCAAGATCAATTATCGTGCCATTTGCAGGGAACTCCCAGTGAGACAGACGCGTGTCAGCACCAACAATGGCGGCTTCAGCATTCGCGTGGATGGTCATCGCACGAAGGACGCCGGATTCATTGGTTGACCCGGTGTAGGTTAGTGTGCTACGGTGATTCTGAACCTGTGGGCGGAGGGTACTGTGTTCATCGCGGAGTTGCTGGCGCAATGTCGGTAGCTCATCATTGCGATATCGCTGCACAGCGGCATATATCGTTGCGGCGCGTCTAGCTGCGCCACGGGCCTCAACAGCCGCTAACAGGGAATGATAGCCATCCGAATCAGTACTGGTCGTCACCCCAAGGCGCTCCCGAGCGGTATCCCTGGCATCTGTGACCTCGCTTCGAACAACCCCGTTTGGGATGATCTCCGGGCCAATCGGTTGCGGCAGCGATGCAAGCAGCGTTTCCACACGAGACCGAGTTGTCCGGATGACTGACTGATCCGGGGTAACCGGCGCTGAGGTGGTAATATCCGGGCGCTCAGTCTCGATAACCGACTGAAGATCGCGCCGTCGGATAGCCGCCGAATCGGTATCACTCTGAATATTACAGCCGGCGAGAGCACTGCCAAGGACACCGCCACAGGCTCCAAGAAATGCCCGACGGGCGTAGGTCATCGGTCCACCTCCATGGTGTGCGTCTCGGTTGTCTGATCTGTGTCAGTTGGACAGGTCCCCCGTTCGCTACGACTTCGGCTAGACGGCGCCTCATCATAGGCCCGCTGTACACGGATGATCGTGATCTCTAACACCTCGTGATCAGCGTCACAGCGAGCTGTTGGCGGTTTCAAAGACCGACAGTACCAGGTACGAAACTCATCGGGATCTGCCCGTACACTGAGGAGGTGTCGCTGATAGCAGTCCTTAACTGGACGTTGGTCAATGGCAATCGACGCAGCGTCAAAGTCCGTTGTCGTAAGGAACGACCGCACCGTGGATGGGTCAGCAATATCAAGCTGCAGTGTCTCAACATCCGTTGCACTGACTAGAAACTGTGTCTGGTGAGGATCGTTAAGACGGTCTGTATCGGTCTCTGGCGGATCGTCCTGTGGATAAATGAGTGGGACGGTGGTATCTGCACGAATAGCCAAGTGGTCATAAGCCGTCGATGAAGCCGGAATCTCATTGGATGATCTGCCCCCGGAACTGGTAGAGGTAACTTCATTGGAACCAGCGCACCCAGCAACACCGGCGGCAACAAGGCTCGCCCCAGCAGCAAGAATTGATCGACGTGGACGACCGGTCGGTGACATAATCTATACTGTTGCGAATGGATATAAACTCCTTCTGAAGGGACAAATGATCACTGTACTATCACCGATACATGTCTCCTGAGACACACCGGAGTGCTGATAGTTTGCACTGACGTCTTCATTTGAAGACCCGGAACAACTTATCACCGACTCGTGTGAAGGGACAATCCCGATAAGAGAGGAGGGCATACATCTGTGTGTGATGTGATAGACCCTCACTAGCATGTCAGCAGTCATCGAAGCGGAAACGGTACAATAAGAGTTAACCGGGACACGCACAGCCGTCTCCTCCGAAGCCGTCATGGTTGATACATATATTCAGTGATGATGCGAAGCTATGGACAACCACGAGCACTCAACCAACCATGGATCATCACCCTCCGATCACAGAGCGGGATAGTGGAGTTAGCAAGCAGTCAGATCGACCGGGTCAAACAGCGGTCATGTATCACCGGGCGAGACGACAAGAAACACACCGATCGAAACCGCAACGACGAAACCAGACACAGGATGGAACACGGAAGTGACAATCACCAGGACGGGCACGATAGCCACAGTGGCATGCACAAGGGACACGAGCAAATGTTCCAGCGGCGGTTCATCGTCTCAACGCTTCTTTCGATTCCAGTCCTTCTGTACAGCGAGACGCTGCAGGAATGGCTCGGTTTTACGGCTCCAACGATACCCGGCAGCGAGTGGATTACCCCACTCTTCGCCATCATTGTCTTCGCGTACGGCGGCATCCCCTTCCTACAGATGGCTGTACGCGAACTGCGGGATCACTCGCCGGGTATGATGACGCTTATCTCAATGGCTATCTCGGTCGCATTCATCTACAGTATGGCGAATGTTGTCTTTCCCACGCAATCGGCGTTTTTCTGGGAACTGGTAACGCTGATTGACATCATGCTGTTGGGTCACTGGATCGAGATGCGGTCGGTTCGGCGGGCCTCCAGTGCGCTCAATGAACTGGCGAAACTGATGCCGGATACCGCAGAGCGAGTCACCGATGACGGTGACACTGAGGAGGTTCCTGTGAGCAACCTAAATGACAATGACCTCGTCTTAGTGCGTCCGGGAGCAAGTGTCCCTGCGGATGGCGTTGTTGAGAAAGGAGACTCCAATGTGAACGAGGCAATGATCACCGGCGAATCAACGCCCGTCGCAAAAGCCCCCGGTGATGAGGTCATCGCCGGAACGGTCAACGGCGACGGAAGTCTCCGGGTGCGCGTGGGGGCAAGCGGCGATGAGACAACGTTGGCCGGAATTATGCGACTTGTGGGGGAGGCCCGGCAGAGCAAGTCGCGAACGCAAGTGCTGGCTGACCGGGCAGCCGGCTGGCTATTCTATATCGCCGTTGGGGCAGCTGCTGTGACTGCGGTTGCCTGGACCATTGCGACGACGTTCAACGTGGCTGTTATCGAACGCGTGGTGACAGTCCTGGTAATCGCTTGTCCGCATGCGCTTGGTCTCGCGATTCCGCTTGTTGTCGCGATTAACACCTCGCTGGCGGCGCGCAGTGGAATACTCGTGCGAGATCGCATTGCGATGGAGCAGGCCCGCAACTTGGATACGGTCATCTTTGATAAAACGGGGACGCTCACGAAGGGGGAACACGGCGTCATCGGGATCGAAACCGTCGAGGATACAGACAAGGATGAGACACTCAAATTAGCAGCAGCTGTCGAGGGCGACTCAGAGCACATGATCGCACAAGCTATCCGCGAAGCAGCTAACGAGCGTAATCTACATCTGCCTGCTGCATCCGGCTTCGAGGCAATCAAAGGGAAAGGGGTTCGAGCGACCGTCGGTGGGGATGAAGTGTACGTTGGCGGTCCCAATCTGCTGACACAAATCAACAGTGAGGTGCCGGCAGGACTCCAACGCTTTGCGGATAAAGCCGGACAGAACGCCCAGACCGTGGTGTATCTTATTTCTGAAGGAAAGTTGCTTGCCGCCTTCGCGATGGCTGATGTGATCCGAGATGAAAGCTACGCTGTTGTTAACGCACTTCAGAAGCTCAATATCGAGGTGGCGATGCTGACAGGCGACTCGCAGGCTGTCGCCGATGCGGTCGCCACAGAATTAGGGATTGATACGGTGTTTGCGGAGGTACTTCCCGAGGACAAGGACACGAAAGTACAGAAACTGCAAGACCAAGGCAACCGCGTGGCGATGGTTGGCGATGGCGTAAACGACGCACCCGCGTTAGCGCGAGCTGATGTCGGTATCGCCATTGGGAGTGGTACCGATGTTGCAGTCCAGTCAGCAGATGTCGTCCTCATGCAAAACAATCCGATGGACGTTGTTCGCCTTGTGAAATTGAGCAAAGCGAGTTACCGAAAGATGCAGGAGAACATTGCCTGGGCGGCCGGCTACAACGTATTTGCAATTCCACTTGCCGCAGGCGTTCTTGCTCCGATTGGAATTTTACTCTCGCCGGCAGTCGGGGCACTCTTGATGTCACTGAGCACAGTGATTGTGGCGATCAATGCGCAGTTGCTCCGACGTGTTGATCTATCTATCCCGGTCCCAGCGGACACTTGATTTCCCACCAACCTATAGTCTGCTAGCCGAGAACTGCTTTGATATTTGGGGACTGATAATTTGATCCTATCTGATCAGGTTGCTGTGTATCATCCTCAACCCGTAATATCGAGACAGAGCCACCGTTGGTGCGGGGGTGTGCTCGGGATATCGATCGGTGTCAGAGGACATCGACAGGAGTTCAATACTCTCGTTTGTAGCGGCGTTCCGGGAGAGGACAGCCTCTAGAGGTCAGTCAGTGAAGGAATCAACATTGGCGTCTGAGGGAGACGCCTGCGGCAAGCGGATGCGAACACGGTTCCCACCAAGTTGACTCTCTGTAAAGTCCAGTGTTCCACCAAACTGGTCAACAGTCCACTTAGCAAGCCACAACCCGAGTCCACTCCCATGCGTTGTCGGGGTTATGGATGTTTCACCGGTAACAACCTGTCGTTCAGTCTGCGGAATACGTGGCCCGTCATCATCAATATGAAGTGTTACCCAAGTACTGTCTGCAGGCGGGTAAATACTTATCTTAACGGTCGGCGAGGACGCCGGGTTATGTTCAATGGCATTCTCAACGAGAGCTACAAGTGCATGCCGAAGATCCGTAGTGGCGGCGACCCAAGCATGTTTCGGACCCTCGGCGGTGAGTGTTGCGGTCGTTTGGTCTTGAAACTCTTGGACAACCGACCGGACCATTGATGATACATCAACGGCAGCATCTGAAGGCGGGGTCTTCTGTAGCAGGCGGGCGACTGCTGTTGCTTCATGACTGAGTGTCTGTAAGGCCTCAGCCGCGGCTCGTGCATTGGCCAGTTGTTGGGGTGGCTCTTCTGTATCCAGTTGTGTTGCTACCTGTTCAAGACTCCCTGTGAGAACTGTTGCTTCATTACGGAGATTATGGCGTAACACGCGAGTAAATACTTGCAGTCGGCGTTCAGTGCGAGAAATCTCCGTTAAATCAGTATATACGGCGTAGCCATCGATTGCCTCCCCATCGTAGGGAACACCTCGATAGAGAAATTCCCGAAGTCCGGTATCTGTCTGCCGCTGGACCCGTCGATAGTTAATCTCGCCGGCCCCGGTGCGCTGGTCCAATCTTGCTGCCTCTTCGGTGAGCCAGTCTGGAACGATATAATCGTTCAGAGACGCATTGAGA
>JBEQBL010000128.1:3923-5854 GCA_041639835.1 Salinarchaeum sp. | reverse complement strand
CCGATCTATGACTGCTCATGCATGTGCGCGTTGGCATCCGCCTGGACGACAGTGCCTGTGACGTCGTTTTGCGCGAGATTGCGCCGACAGGCGGCGATGGCGTCGGTATCACAATCACAGAGGGTACTGTTCCAGCCATCGGCTGCCGCACGCAGGCCACGAATACCACTTGCAGCCATGGCATCAAGATACTCCATCGCCTGTGGCTCTCGCTCACGATATGCCCGCAAAACAGCAACAGTGAGATCCCGGTTGAGCACCTGGTTGGGATTATAGAAGACATCCTCCTCGATGGCCTCCTCAGAGGTGCCGGGAACGGTAATCTCAATACCGCTTTCCCGAAGGTCCATACCGCTGATGGCGGTCCGATACTCAAAAGTCGTCCGAACCAGTTTAGTCGACGGCCACTAGACGTGTGGCTGTGACATCATCAACCGGGGGCCAGAAGGGGTGGCGAGCAATGCTGGCCGATACCGGAGAACTCACCCCGGAGATCACTCAGGCGATTCTCACTGCACATGGTGAGCGTGGCCGGAAAGCAATTGACGCAGTTGGGGAGCGTCGGGTCAAACAGTACAAGGATTTTACTGTCGTTGTTGGCCATACTGAGGAATACATCGTTGAGGGCGGGGCCTGTACGTGCAAAGACGCCGAATATAATCTTGATCCGGATGATCCAACGGATCTTTGCTGGCATGCACTCGCTGTTGAAATCGCAACACGGACCGATGCGGTTGATCACCACGATATGTGGTACTCAGAGGTCCGGGAATTTTTGTGAACCGCCACAGCGGCACTCCAAGACACTCACTGTGCGTCTGTAGAACAACCACAAGCAGGTGGGAACCATTGCAGTGCTGGTGGTACAGGCGGTCGAGGCGACTACCCCGGCCGGGATGAGTTCACTGTTGTGGAAGCGGGTTAGATATCAGCGGACAAGCCAAAGCGGACGAAAGTACTGGGAGCAATTTCGACTGGAGAATAGACGAGGATCGCTCAAGCAGAGCAGTTACTCGGTCGTTGTCGTTGGTGCATCGCGGTCATCGGCGTACATCTCATAGCCGTCCTGAGCAACTTTCTCGGCGAGAACCGCACATTTGACTCGCATGGGTGAGATATCGACTCCCAAGAGGTCGATTATATCATCCCGCTCCATATCAAGGAGTTCATCAATGGTGGTTCCTTCAAGCGCTTCGGAAAGCATTGAGGCAGCAGCAAGGCTGATAGCACAGCCATCGCCAGTAAAGGCTACTTCTTCGATTGTCTCGTTGTCATCGGCAAGTGATACGTCCATCCGAATTTCGTCACCACACATCGGGTTTTCACCGACATGCGAGAACGTTGGATCATCGAGTTCCCCGTAGTTTCGCGGATTCTTGTAGTGATCGAGGATCTGCTGACGATACATATCTGAGCCCATGGTCATTCGATATACTATTTGATCGACACGGGAAAAAACGTTCCGCACAGCGAGGAACAAGCCGGATCTGAAAAGAGAGCGGCGGAAGTCAGCGGTCCTGAGAGGTCGATATGATGAGTATATAAAAGGCTATCTGGGGGGATATCCTTTAGCTCGAATATGCAACGTCGGGTACGGACGCTGGCCGAGGACATGTATCAACAGGTCCGGCAGTGGGACCGGTCTTATCAGATGTTCTTTGCGTTTGGAGTAGTGACAATTCTCTCGCTTATTGTAACCGCGATCATCACCGCGCAGCCACTGTTAATTGGCGGGGCTGTTGTCTGGGTTGGACTGCTTGGATTTTTAGCGTATATGCAGCGATACGAAGAAAAAAAGGAGTGAAAAGCGCCGCCTTACAGGTCGCGCGGCTGAACCGTCTTTCGACCGTTTGCTTCGGCTCGTTCTGCGGCGTCTTCAAGTAGTGCCTCAACTTCCTCGTCAAGTGCCCCGTAGAAATCCGAGGCAACGT
>JBEQBL010000128.1:0-3913 GCA_041639835.1 Salinarchaeum sp. | reverse complement strand
CTTGTCATCAAGCGCTTCCTTAACCGCCGCTTTGACGATGAGATCTGCCATACATAGGCCGATTTCACTGCTCCCGTTATAAGACTTCCTGAATGAAGCCGCGAGCGGGGCTCTCCGCCGGATTCAGCATCGTAGCAAGGCGTCTTGATAGACAAAACACCTGGAACATAATCGAATCGCTACTGGTTTCGACTGGTACAATTGGCCAACAATGTGGCTAGAATAAGACGCTACACGGGATATTATTTATAAGTTGGTCCCCAATCATTTGGGGTAATTATCCGGCAATACCCCCCGACAGGTCAATATGTATTATATATCCTGCTATATGGTTTGGTACCGGCTGACGAATTGCCGGCGATCAAAACCATGCCTACCTGTGATCATTGCGGTTCACACGTTTCCGAACGTTTCGCTCGGGTGTTCGCTGACGAACGCGGTCGACTTGGCGCGTGTCCAGACTGTTCGGCGAACGCCGGAATCGCAGAAGTAGCTCGACATCGAATTGCTGACGGACGGGCTCGATAGCCCACGAGACTCCATGTGCCGTCTATGTCCGATTGAGATCCAATAAGATCGGACTCATTGTCATTCCGATATTTTGTCATGCATCAAGGAGCCACGCGTCGGCATGCCTATGTAGACGGGTCGTTGTACTGAGAGACATGGATCGCGAACGCTCACGTGCGCTGTATGACCGCGCACTGTCTGTTCTTCCTGGTGGGGTCAACTCCGCAGTACGGGCGGCCACCGAGCCATATCCACATTTTGTCCGTCGTGGAGATGGAGGCCATGTGATCGATGTTGACGGCAACCGTTATATCGACTGGGTGATGGGACTTGGACCGCTGTTATATGGTCATGACCTCCCGGACCCGGTTTCCGCGGCTGTCCAGTCACATATCAGCAATGGACCGATGTATGGCCTCCCAACGGAAATTGAGGTTGAACATGCTGAGTTTGTCACTCGCCATGTCCCAAGTGTCGAGATGCTTCGGTTTGTGAACTCCGGAACCGAAGCGACGGTGTCAGCGGTCCGACTCGCACGAGCATACACGGGGCGGAACAAGATTGTCGTCATGGAAAGTGGCTACCACGGGGCGCAGGAATCAACACTTGTTGAGGGATCACAGGAGAATACCCGCCCCTCAAGCCCTGGTATCCCCTCATCATTCGCCGAGCATACACTTACGGTGCCATTTAATGACACAGAGGCAGTGACGGCGGTATTTGAACAGCATGGCGAGGACATTGCCGCTGTACTGACCGAACCAATTCTCGCGAATGTCGGCATTGTGACCCCCGTAGATGGCTTCCATGAAACGGTACGGGATCTGTGTACGGATTATGGAGCATTACTCATCTGGGATGAGGTGATCACCGGATTCCGCGTTGGTGGATTAGGATGCGCCCAAAGCAAGTATGGTATCGAACCGGATCTCACAACCTTTGGAAAGCTCATTGGTGGCGGCTTCCCGGTGGGAGCGATTGGTGGACCAGCCACGATTGTTGAGGAGTTTACCCCATCCGGAGACGTCTTTCAGGCCGGCACCTTCTCGGGCAATCCGGTGACAATGGCCGCCGGGCTTGAGTCACTTCGATACGCGGCTGAGCACAATATCCATGAGCAAATCCATAGCTTAGGTCGGCAGTTGCGATCCGGCTTACAGGAGATTGTGGCCGACCAAGCACCGGAGTATACCGTTGCTGGCGTTGATGGGATGTTTAAACTGCTGTTTACCCGGGAAGGAGCTGATGGGCAGACGACAGGTACCGTCTGTGAGGCAGGATGTCAACAACGGACGGACTGTCCCCGGTTTGATGCCTGTCCGAAAACCGGACAGGATGTCAAAGACTGTGAGACAGATCGCTGGCGGCGGATCTTCCGACCGATGATGGCCGCTGAGGGCGTATTACTCAGTCAAAACCAGTTTGAATCACAGTTTATCACCGCTGCACACACCGAGTCGGATGTTAATCGGACGCTTGAAGCATACAAAATGGCACTGTAGTATCGACCGGTGCCGACATACCGTGTAGGTTTTTATCGCCGGGGGAAGAAAACCATCCATATGTTCAAGGCGATCGTGAGTGCGGAGACGCTCCAGGCGACACTTGATTCGGTGAGTGTGTTGGTAGATGAGTGTAAGATTCGGCTTGAGGAGACTGAGTTGTCAATTCGAGCTGTCGATCCAGCGAATGTCGGGATGGTTGATTTAACTCTCTCTGCGGAGGCGTTTGAATCGTATCAGGCAGACGGCGGCATTATCGGGGTTGATCTCTCCCGGCTAGAGAATATCGCCGGCATGGCTGATCGTGGGCAGTTGGTGGAGCTTGAGCTTGATGAACAAACTCGAAAACTCGAAATTCGGATCGACGGCCTGGAGTATACCCTTGCACTCATCGATCCCGACTCGATTCGACAGGAGCCTGATATCCCCGATCTTGACCTACCTGCGGAAGTTGGTCTTGCCGGCAGCGAGATCGACCGGGCGGTGACCGCGGCGGAGATGGTCTCCGATCATATTGCTCTGGGGGTGGATGCAACCGCTGAGTCGTTCTATGTTGATGCCGAGGGGGATACCGATGATGTGCATTTTGAAATGACAACCGAGGACCTGATCGGGCTACAGCCAGGCGCAGCACACTCACTGTTTAGTCTTGATTATCTGGCGGATATGAACAAGGCCATTCCAAAGGATGCGGAGGTCACACTCGAACTTGGAGAGGAGTTCCCGGTCAAGATCCATTTTGATATTGCCGAAGGGAATGGAACGGTCACGTATATGCTTGCGCCGCGGATCCAAAGCGACTGAGGACACACAGGGTCGACAGGGCGGCGACCAGCGAACAGGGGTATTATCGACGGTCAATAACACGCTTTGCTGCTTTGGCCTTTTCCTTCCAGCCGTAGCCTTGCTCGTAGACGTGTCGTTTGCTGTCAACCAATTCCCCCGGTGAGGACTCCTCAAAGCCACCCCGGGCCCATGCCCCACTTTCACGCAACCAGTCAATAACCAACTGGCGAGTTTCATCCCAGGAAAACCCAACCATCTCATAATACGCAATCATCGCAAAGACACTGTTATCATGACACCCTGGCACCGAGCCATGTTCATAGATTGTCTGTAACGGTTCACGGGTTGGTTTACGAACACGGTCGGTCCGCTCCTCAGGAGTCAACAGCTCATAGATGCCATCGGTGACCTCAATCCGTTTCTCACGCTGAAGTCGGGTTAACGCCCCTTCATGAAGTGATGACCACTCCGCAGCCCGGCGGTGAAGCGCATCTTCGGCATGGGGACCGGCTGAGAGGATTGACAGAATATCGGCATACGCCTTTTCGATGGCCGACCGTGAGGCGCCTGCAAACGAACAGTCCGGGTCATGAAGTTCCGTTGTCGATCGACAGTCCGGGCAGGGGGCAGCAAACCGTGGCACAAGACACAGATACAGGAGCCGTCTCAATAGCAGTAACGATCGACCAATTCTTATCTCTGGGTCATCAATCAAAGGGTAATGGAACAGCCGCTGTGGACCGAGGCATATGCCCCCTCCCTGTCGGAGATCCCACAGGACCGGGCGCGAAAGCAGCTTCGCGGAGCCGTCACTGACCCGGTAAACTTGCTGGTATATGGGCCGCCAGGAGTTGGGAAAACGGCTGCCGTCCGTGCCGTAGCTAAACAGGCACACACAAACGTTGACAGCGATTTTATCGAGCTCAATGTTGCGGACTTTTTTGATCGGACCAAATCCGAAATTAAGGACGATCCCCGATTCAAGCGCTTTCTCTCCGGACAAGTAAGTTGGACCAGAGGCCGGGAGACAACCAAGTACAAGCGCAACTGGTCGAAGCGCGATCTGATCAATCATGTCCTCAAGGAGTCAGCACGCTATGCTCCATCGACCGGAA
>JBEQBL010000127.1:0-5862 GCA_041639835.1 Salinarchaeum sp. | reverse complement strand
TCATGTAAGCGAGGGCCAGACCGTCGTTGCGAAGGTACTTGACGTTGATCGTGATTCCCAGCAGATTGATCTCTCGCTTAAGGACGTCAACGATCACCAACGTTCGGATACTATTCAGGACTGGAAAAACGAACAGAAGGCCGACAACTGGATGGAGTTGGCCTTCGGAGATGATGAGACAACCATCATCGAGGTGGCCAATGCCCTGCTTGCGGAGTTTGGCTCACTGTATGAGGCCTTTGAGGAAGCCGCCATCCGCGGTGCCCCGGCCCTTGGGGATGCTGATCTCACCGACGAGCAGATTGATGCAATGGTCGAGACAGCCCGCGAGAATGTCTCAGTGCCGTATGTGACCGTTACCGGCTATGTCGATCTTGAATGTCCGGCCGGTGACGGTGTTGATGGTGTTCGCGAGGCACTCCAAGCCGCCGAAGGAAACGGCGATGTGCCGGATGATGTCGACCTTGAAGTTACCTACGTTGGTGCCCCGGAATACCGCCTTCGTGTGCAAGCGCCAAATTACAAAACCGCCGAACAGGAACTTGAGATCAGTGCCCAACGAGCTATCGACCAGATCGAAGCTCACAACGGCACTGGAACGTTCCACCGCGAACGCAACGCCGAAGAGAAGTAATCTGCGTATCAATGCGCTCGGATATTCATGTCTGCGCGCGATGGGAATCACTGCATGACCGCCCCGTCTACACGCTTGCGGATCAGTGTCCCGAGTGTGGCGGCCCGGCGGTCAATAGTTCCCCGGCCCCCTATTCACCGGATGATCCCTACGGTTCCTACCGTCGCCGTGCCCGCCGTCGCGCCGATAACCGTGAGTAACCTTCTCGTAGCAGCACCCGTTGACCGCGTCTGACGTATTCCGTGCCTGCCATCAGCCGGGACTTTGTTCCTCCCGTATCGGGTGACCGACGCGTTCTTAATCCCGGCGCCCGCCGTGCCGATATGGACGAATTCGCGATCGAAACACTCGGTGAGGCCGACCTCACAGACCCGGTTCTCGTCGAGGGGCTTCCTGGTGTCGGCCATGTTGGAAAACTCGCAGCCAATCATATACTGGATGAACTGGACTCAACGCTTGTTCGCCGACTACACTCGGAACATTTCCCTCCACAGGTCGCCATTGAAGCAGATGGGGTCGCCTCGCTTACCGCCGCGGAATTCCATGCGGTTTCGACTGCTGGTCGGGACCTGCTGGTCCTCACTGGTAATCATCAGGCCCAAAGCAACCAAGGACATTACCGACTTACCGAGGCGATTCTGGATGTGGCAACCGAATTTGGTGTGACCGAAGTGTACGCCTTAGGCGGTGTGCCAACTGGTGAGCTGATTGAGGAATATGATGTGCTTGGTGCAGCCACCGATACAGCGGTTGTTGAGCAGCTTACCGAGATGGGGGTTGAGTTTCGCGAGGACGAACCTGCTGGTGGCATCGTCGGCGTCAGTGGGCTGTTACTTGGCCTGGGAGCCCGACGGGACCTCCCGGCTGCCTGTCTGATGGGTGAAACAAGCGGGTATCTTGTTGACCCGAAAAGTGCACGTGCTGTTCTTGAAGTGCTTGAAGCACTGCTTGAATTTGAGGTCAACTTTGCGGACCTTGAGGACCGTGCTGAGGAAATGGAAGAGGTTGTTGGGAAGATCCGGGAAATGGAGGCCCAACAGTCCGCAAGTGCGCCGACCGACGACGACCTCCGGTATATCGGCTAACGGCTCCCGTCTGCTACCTTACAGCGGGAGCAAGGCGAAAGCCCCCGGCTTCAGCCGTGGGAGGGTGCCAACTACTTGTTTTTCTCGTTGCAAATAGCGACAAAGTATTTACCGGATCAGCCAGTCATGTCTGCGTACGCACCTGTCGGTTCACCAGAGTGACCCCCCGCGACATCATCATGGCAGCATTCGGCCATCGATCACCCCTCTGACCACAGCGACCACAAGGGGAACGATCTAACAGATATCACGACCCGCCGCATAGAGCGCCAGACACTAAGAAAATACCACTTACCAGTTGGTATAATCGGACAATCAACACCCTATGGTGCCGAGGGTGGCTGCGGGTACGTATAACGTTCTCAATGTTGACCAGTTAGGTAGTTCATTCAGGGGCTATTCCGTTATACTGTATGATGGAATGGGACTTCCAACAAGCATTGCAGCAACGATGGCACCGCTTCAGAGCCAGTTCGAGCTCTATCAGTACATGCTCGGTGATGGGGCTGTACTCGGCTCCTCACTGTACGTAAACATTGTGCTCGCGGGCTTCTCGATCCTCGGGTTCGTCTACATGACCCGGAACCTTCAGGACCCGCGCGCCAAGCTCATTGCCGTTGCAACGATCATGGTCCCGGTCGTGTCCATTTCCAGTTACAGTGGACTCGCCTCCGGTCTTACCATGGACGTCCTCCAGATGCCTGCCGCTCACCCGCTTTCTGACGCCACGGTCACCATTGCGGGTACTGAGTACAACGGCGTCGTCACGATGTGGGGCCGCTACCTGACGTGGGCCTTCTCCACACCGTTCATTCTGATGGCCCTTGGCCTGCTGGCCGGCTCTAACTTCACGAAGATTTTCACCGCGATTGTCTTCGACATCGCGATGTGTATTACCGGTCTTGCGGCCGCTCTGACCACCTCCACCTTCAACTTCCGCTGGTGGTGGTACATCCTTAGCACGTCCTTCTTCCTGGTCGTCATCTACATCATCCTCGTCGAATGGCCACGTGACGCCAAGGCAACTGGCACCCTCGGCCCGATCTTCAACACGCTGAAGATCCTCACCGTCATCATGTGGTTCGGTTACCCAGTCTTCTGGGCAGCCGGTGCTGAGGGCGCTGGTGGACTGTCCGCTGGTGTTACGTCCTGGGCTTACAGCGCACTGGACATCATCGCGAAGTACCTCTTCGCGTTCCTGCTGCTCAACTACCTCCGTGACGAGCCCGACGCCATCACGGCTGACGACTCCTACGGAGCGTCCCTCCCCAGCGTTACTCCGGCTGACGATTAAACGCTAATCGTTAGCGTTCTTTCGCCGTTTTTCCGTTTTTTTTGTTGACTTTCCTCCATAGCCGCAGCACTGTCAATCGCACAAGGCATATGTAGGCTGATGACGTATTACATGTTACATGGCCCGGAGTGAGGGACTCGGAGAGTTTGATGCTGATACCTCTCAGTACGAACTTATCCGAGCTCGCCATGCCTCTTCTGCGTGGGCCCCAATTACGCGGAAGATTCGTTGGCTCGGATACCTGTTGATTGCGCTCGCTGGAATCGTTCCAGTTGTCCTGTTCTTACCGACTGGCATTACTGAAACCTATTTCTCGGGATCACCAATCGCCAGCCCGTTGTGGATTAACTCCGTTGCTGTTGTGACGATCATCACATTGCTGGTGGCTGCTGCTGGGCTCGTGTGGGTCGCTCGGCGCAAATTCCAGATCGCTGATATCTCATCCTCACAGGCATGGATTCTCATCGGATATGAGGATCTGTTCAGTGCAATGGGATTCATTACCGGCGGTGTGGGCGTTCTTGTTACCCTTGGGCTGGCCGCCGTTGGCTACCTTGGGATTGACCAGTATGAGGAACTGATGGCACTTGGCCTCCATCCATACTATCCTGGTGAGACACTTCAGTTCTCAGTCCTTACTGTCGCCACAGTGTCCCTTGTGGCTGCAACACTGGCCTTTGCGATGAGTATCTACGCCCGCCGATACGACGCGTAATAGCATCCTTCTTCCATTCTCCGGAAGTAACCAACTTACTTAAACGCACAACGACAGTTGACGGTCTGTTTTTCCTCATCTATAGATGCTTGACTTTGGCTCGTAAGAGGATGCCAATCCACAATCTTCATGACTGAAGTCCAAATATACGCGTAGTATGTCTCAGTCGCGTGTGCTCCTCTTTCGCGGCGATGCAGACGTTGATGATGTGGTTGATACGGTCATGGCGACCGATGGCTCGGTCGTTACGGTCGATGATGCCGCTGCAGCCATGGACTGGCTGGACCGCGCTGAGTTTGACTGCATCGTGGGAGCCACCCATTCTCCAACCGATGGGACGCTTTCGTTTCTTGAACGTGTTCTCGAGGAGCACCCGACGACATCATCGCTGCTCTATGCCGAACAAATCCCTAAGACTGCCCGTTCACGCGCTCGACAGGCGGGAATCACCAATTGTATTGAACACGACGGCACTGCCGCAGAGACCGCCTTACAGACGGCTATTAACGACGTCCTTGGCGTCACCTCCGATACTGGGCATGTTACCCCCGATCGAACGGTTGCCGATCCGACTGCACATGCGCCCGTAGCCGATGAAATTGCCGAGGCGGTTGATCAGGCGCCGGTCGGGATCACCATTACCGACCCAACACTCCCCGACAACCCGATTGTCTATCTTAATGATGCCTATGAGCACCTCACCGGGTATGACGCTGAGGAACTTCTTGGCCGCAATATTCGGCTTCTTCAAGGTCCCGAGACCGATCCCGAGGATGCTGCAAAGCTTGATCAAGCGATGGACGCAGAGGAGTCAATCAGCGTCGAAATGCGCAACTATCGGGCCGATGGCAGTGCCTTCTGGAATCGCATAACTCTCGCCCCCATCTACGACACGGACGGGGAGCTAAGCTACTTTATTGGCTTTCAGGAGGACGTCAGTGCCCGCCGTGAGGCTGAGGAACGTGCTCGCCGTCGAGCTAGCTCGTTATACGAGGAGCAACAGCGGCTTGATCAGGGCCATACCCGCATCACGACCGTGCTCGAATCGGTCTCCTATGCAATTACCAACGCCTCAGATCGGGAGACACTGCTTACCGATGTCCGTGCGGCGGTTGATGCCGGTGATGAGTATGTTGCCGGGTGGATCGCTCGGACGGATCACAGCCGTGGTGATCCGATTGCAACGGTTGTTGATGCCCACGAGCAACTGACGGCTGGGACTGACCTCCGATTAGACACCGATGGCCCGGTTGCGGAGGCGTTTCAAAATGGCTCTGTTGTAAGAGCCCAGTCGGAGGCGCTGTCTGATCCAATTGCCCCGGAGGCGTATAATGCGACAACACTTCTGGCCGTCCCACTGGTCTACCGGACAACTGTCCATGGAGTCTTGGGTGTCTATATTGACCCGATTGAGTTGACAGCGATTGATCGCGAGGAAACACTGCTTGCGTCTATCGGCCGACTTGTGGGCCGTGGTCTTGTTGGTCTTCGAACACGACAGTCACTACACGCCGACTCCGTGATTGTACTGGAGTTTGACGTGACCGATCCAACCAGCACGCTTGCTCAGATGGCCTCAACACTGGATTCCACGATCACCTATGAGCGATTTGATACACATATTGACGAGGATCGTCGGCTCCATGTCGCCGTCGAGAACCCTCCGGATGATATTACCTCCTGCTTGGACTCCGTGTCGATGGTCCAGAGTGTCGAAACGGTGGTCGATTGCAACGGCGGTGCTATTGTATCGACTGTTGTGAACCGGCTCCCACTTGTTGAGACGTTGACGGCCAACGGACTTGCCTTGCAGTCTCTTGAGGCAACTCCCTCCGGGGCCAGCTTTGAGGTTACGGCCCCTCCAGACACGGAGGTACGCCAGATTATCAATCTCCTTGAGGCGGACTTTGAGGATGCGGAGTTACGTTCCCAACGCGAGCGTAATCGATCCGGACGTGATCCGGGGGAGTTTGTTGCTGCCGCCCGCCGAGAGCTGACTGACCGTCAGTATGCGGCGCTTGAAACGGCCTACGAATCTGGGTATTTTGAGTGGCCACGGCCGGTTGAGGGTGATGAACTTGCCGATTCAATGGGGATCACCCGGCAGACGTTCCACCAACATCTCCGTACTGCC
>JBEQBL010000126.1:0-5922 GCA_041639835.1 Salinarchaeum sp. | reverse complement strand
AACAACCAGCACTCGATCCCCGATTGTGTCACCAACAGCTGTCTGATAGCTTGGAATCACACCACCGTACAGCACCGCCCCAGTGGCACACAAATACACGAGTACAAGTCCCGTGTACATGGCTGTCCGTCCCGTATGACCGTCAAGTGTCCTCATTTCGGGGTCACTTCAAGATCGAGTGTATGACGCAGTACCGTTGTCTGCTGTCGTGGTAATCTGACGATTACGCTCTCCTCCTCGTCGCCTTCAAATCGTGCATGAGTGGTGACAACCGTTGGCGACCGCAACGTGAAATACTCTTCCCACACCTCCGGGTATCCCGTTTCAATGGCGAGATAATACTCACCAACCCCAATGTTGGTCCGCTGATGTCGTACTGTTGTGTGGATCTGAACCGTCGTCTGGCCGGTAAGCGACACCGTCAGTTTGTCATTCGATACCTCTGGTACCCCAATACGACGTGGTCCCTCAGGATCACCGGCTAATATCCTCGGTGTCTGTTGCACTTGAACAACGCCATCAACCTCATGTAGCACCGCTCCGGCATGAACAATCACATGTCGTTTTGGGTGGTCATAAATAATCGCATCACTTCGAAGCTGCTTACTTACATCGACGTCCGTGACACCGGAGGTCAATTCCGTCGATGCAGCCGGAAAAATCCGGACATGCCGTGGTTCTGTCCGGACTATTCCGCCGTCGAGTACAATCTCGGTTGTTGACTGACCAACTGTCTCTGTCGGGGCGATTGCATCTCCTAAGGCATCAGCCGTCTGGTCAACTCCAACTGTCGTTGCACTTGTCTGAATCAACATTCCGACGCCGGCGGTGGCTCCACCAAAGAGCACGACAACAATCACAATCACCGCCCCAATACCGAGTCGCTGTGAGCGCCCACTCATAGTCCCACCAGCCAGAAACTACCAGCAGCAATGATCACCAGTACGCCCGAGTGAAACAGCCCTTCATACCAGCTTCCGCTTGCGGTCCCGGCGAACCATCCACAGGACAGCATGCTTGCCTGGGTAATCAAATAAAACTGATCGATCATCGCATTGTCGTCAATCTGCTGGGATGGGAGCCCAACTGCTGTCCCAGCATCCGCAATCGCATGTAACTGTGTCAGTCCCGGGAGGAGATACAGACTCACCGCAATAGTGATGACAATGATCAGCAGTGCGGTCGTCCATCCAATGATCACATATCCCTGGTGTCCGGTACCAAGCGTCCGTTGCTCTCGGTAGAGCCGATCAACCTCCGTCTCAAGAGCCTCAAAGACCGCCCCCGAGTCACTTCCAGCGTGTAGTCCGCCAACAAGCAGTTCAATGACCTGTCGGGCCAGTGGTGTTCGGATTTCGTCGGCGAACTGTTCAAGTGCCGTTGTTCGCACTGAGCCGGGACCAGTGGTCATCTGCATCCGTGTCTCCAAGGCTCGAAGTTCGGTATCGATTGTCTGTAAGGTCAATTCCTCACGAACGGTCCCAATTGCCTGCTGTAATGGCCGCCCAAGTGTGATATGGCCGGCCAGTGCATGCACAAAATCACGCAGTTCGCGATCTTTGGCTGCATCAATGCGGGCTCGTCGCATTGCGATACCCCCAACCGGAATACCCCATACCGCATACCCGACAACTCCGGCTGTCTGCATATTCTGGCCCAGTATAGTGATCACGCCGGCAACAATCACTCCCGCGGGTGCAAGAACATATGCCGCACTAACTGGATTGCTCCCGACGGTGTTGATCATCGCCCGGATTTCCGTTGGTCGACGGTAGGTAGGACCCGTTCTTGATGGCTGGACTGAGGTGATTACCCGTACCGATAAGACCCCAATTCCGACGATTCCAACAGCCGCACACTCAAGCAGGAGCGTCCGTAGTGGGTATGTGCCAATCGGCGTGGCCACCGGCTGACTTAGTCCAGCAGCAAAGACACTCGCAACGGCACTCACAATTACCACCAGTGCTGGGGCCGCCAGCAAAAGCACAAACAACTCCGCAAGAACCTCAGAGAGGCCTTCCTGTTGACGGCGTGTGTGGGTTTGCTGGCGCTGTAGCATCCGTGACTCCAGTTCAAGATACGACCGCAGTTCTGACCGCCCCTGTGTAGCATGCTCCTGAAGCTTCAGCAACAGCGGAGCCAACAGGTCTGACGGCGTATCTCGGGCTAATGATCGAAAGCCACGATCGATACTTCCGGCAAGTGCAGCCCGATTTAACGCCCGTCGCATCGCGACAGCCGTGTGTCCGTATGTTGTCCGATTGTTCGCCACACGGGTCACCATCGCTCGCAGCTCCTCGTTTCCGGTTGCAAGAACCCGCAGGTATCGAACTGCTCCTGGCAGTGTGCGCTCAATATCAGCCCGGCGGGCGGCTGCTCGCCACCGCAGATATCGGCGGCGAAGCCATACTGTTGCCCATTTCCCAAGCCCTCCGCTAACAAGGCCTACAACTATCCCTCCGCTGATAATTCCTATAATACCTCCGAACAGTCCAATGCCCCATGACAGAAGGTAGGTCCGGATGATGTATCTCTCAAACCCGACATGGAGATCGGTTCCTCGATATGCCGTTCGGTCCCCCTCGTGATGGGTCTCTTTGAGATGTCGTGCAAATAGTCGTCGACCAATCGCATCACAGCGGGCCAACAGTCCATGATACCCCGTCCATCGTCGATCGTCGATATCGTCGGTGTCCATATTATCCTCGAATCCGCTCGACTGTGGCTGCCTCGTTTGTCCGCAGGTCGGCTAAAAACTCAAACAGCGCATCAACGTCATCAATCCCATGCTCAACGAGATACCGGACATACCGTAGTTTGCGATGATATTCGGCTTCAACGGCCTGTACTGGTCGGTCGGTCTGTTCTGCAATCCGATGTAAGACACGCATGTCACAGGTTGGACGCTGATCTCCGCTTGTGTCGTTGTCCGCAACACCCCAGTTATCGGTCTCAAATGCAGACTGATCAAGCCGATCACCGATTTGATCCTGCGTCGGACTGCCATGGTCGTTCTCCGCAAGACGTGGGTGGGTGTATGCAAAATTGCCATTCCCAAGCCGGTCTCGTTGCGCTACGGTATTCCAGTAGACTGTCTGGTTATCCACATCGATCTGTCCGCCTCGACCGCTGACTGTTTCAAACGCGTCTGCTTCGAGAAATTCAATTGCCTCTCCGACATACCGCTGGCCATCGAACTGACGGGTAAAGACGACAAGGTCAATTTCGGTCAGCAAATACGGTGAAAGCCCCTGATTGACAACTCGATTGGCTAATGTTTCGACGTCCTCTGCGTGTGTTGTGCCAATAATTCCATGTCCGGTACTTATCGCATTCCCAAAACTTCGAAAACTCTCAGGACTGTTTAATTCGCCAATGATCTCCGTATCCGGATTAAGATAATTGCACTCCGTAATGAGATGGCCCAGTGATCGTCCCGACTGTGCTTCCGTATCAAATCGCTGGGTTGTCGACAGTGCTACTCCAGTTTCATGTGGTAAACGTACTTCACGGGCACCTTCATCGATCGCCACCGGGCGCGTGTCAAATTTGATAAATGGTGTATGGGCGTTCAAAAGCGTCGTCTTTCCTGTTCCCGTTGGCCCAGCAAACAGTACGACACATTGATGCTGATACAACTGCCACAGTAGGGCGACAAGTTCAGTTGACAGTGTCCCTTGCTCAATCAGATCAACCGGGGTGAGTGTATCCGTTGCCTGCTTTCGGATCGAGACATGTGGTCCCTGATCACTCACTGTCGGTAACGCTACCGCACACCGAATTGTCGTCGATGTTGCTTGCTCCTTGATATCGAGATTTACTTTCGCTGTTGGATTTGCGGCCGTCAACTCAACTCCATCAGCGGCAGCCAGCTGCGTTACAACATCAACAAACGTCCGTCGGTCATCAAATGCCAGATTCGTTGGCATCCGGGTGTTAATCCCAAGAGTGCCTCGTGGAACGACCTTGATTCGTTCCTCAACTCTGTTGGCTTCAATATCCTCAAGTCGAGGATCGCGTAACGGAACTGTCAATGGCCCCTCACCAATAAATGCCCGAAAAACATAGTAAACCAACTCATTGAGTCGGTCGTCGCTCCAATGCTGATCGGGGGCCGTCGGTTGTTTTCCTGGAAGCAGTGCCCGTACCTGGCTGATGATCCCTGCTCGTCTCTGTCGATTGATACGGCGTAACTCTTGGCGGGCGCGTGAGACAACAAATTCTGCTTGGTCTTCGATAACTGTCTGACCACTACCATCCCAGATTCGCTCCTTGCAGGTAGCAATCAACGCTCTTTCAGCGTCGGTCAGCGGCGGCTCGCGGACCGCATACTTGATTGGAAATGCGTCTCCTCCAATTCGATTATCGCGATATATGACTACCGGAATTTCAAACTCATACACTGAAACTGTATAACTGGCAAGTCGTTCGCTGACAAACCGGTCCCGGTATGTCTCCGCGGGGGTGATCTCTGTATGCACCGGCGCAAACCGTTCGGTATGGACAACAACGGGGTCTGTTGCCACGTCAGCCACCTCAATACGTGTATCAAGTGCCAATGGGGTTGCTTCTCCAAATCCATCGTGTCGTTTTAATTTATGATACTGAAGCCGCCGACGTTGCCCAACTGGCATTGCTGACCGGGTATCATCTGCTGTCATCACGGATTCGGACAGGTCAGTATGAAATCGCTCTCGTAGTCCCTCACGAGTCAGGGGTCGTTGGACTACCTTCTCTGGGCTGTTGTCCTCAAGTGCCGCTTGTTCGGCCCCTGACAGTGGCGGCTCACGGACGTGGTATCGGAAACTGTTCCCCCTTGCGGTGATTGTCGCAACAACCCCGGGAAAAATCTCTGTCTGTGATCGCGTTGCTGGCGTATACCATGCCTTTGGATCATCGGGGGCAACCGGTGGTGGCACAACGGCATCCGACACGTGCAGTGATACTGCGAACGCGATACTTAAATCTAGAGATCTAATCCCGCCGATTGCATGCGATTTTTGTATTAACCGATTATATAAACCATCTTTGTATCGTTTCCGAACGCTGCTCAATCACCTTACCCGCGAAACGAAACGGATAAACGGGATTCCGACCAATCGACATCCAAGCCGAGGTAGCCTAGCCTGGCCAAGGCGCCTGCCTCGAGAGCAGGTGTCCGAGAGGACTCGGGAGTTCAAATCTCCCCCTCGGCGCTGTCTTTCGTCAGAGTGACACAGTTGCTGTCCCCAATAGCCCATGGTTTTTATCGGCGCCTGGCGACAACATACATATGGTCGATATCCCCCGTACAATGAGTACCCAACACCCCGACAACGCTCGCCCTCCGTTTTTTTCCGGCGGGCCAATTCTAGAGGGGGAGGATGAGATTCAAGAGGCATATTATGTTTATTCACATCTCCAGTGTGACGAACAGATGTGGGACTTTGAAGGGAAAGAAGGGGATGCATACGCGGTTAAGAAACTCCTCTCCCGGTATGGGGAGTTTTTTGAGTCAAATGTGATTGGACGTGATCGGCGGCTGACAATCCGCGGTCCAAATCCCGATCTTGAATCCTCGGAAGCAAAGATTCTTCTTGAGATTCTTGAAAGTATTCCCCGGTCCTACGATGCTGCGGCGTTGTTTTATGATGACCGTGGCATTGATTCGACACCGCCGATCTTTGAGGTCATTATTCCCATGGTCACCGATGCAACGCAACTTGATCTAGTCCACGAATACTACCAGGATCTTGTTGTTGGCCAAGGATCGCATACCCTCGCGGATGGGCGGACTGTCGCTGACTGGGTCGGACAGTTTAATCCTGAATCGATCTCGGTGATCCCACTGATTGAGGAGCGTGAGAGTATGCTCCGAGCCGATGAAATCGTCGAACAGTACGTTGCCGGGCGTGATGTTGATCACCAGCGGGTCTTTTTGGC
>JBEQBL010000125.1:0-5949 GCA_041639835.1 Salinarchaeum sp. | reverse complement strand
ACGCTCTTCCGATCTCAACATAGACACGCCAGCCAGCAGCCGTCTGTTTAATATCCATCTCTGAGTAGGTCACCGCCTTGATCTCACGAGCATGGACATCTGCAAGGGGCACGCCTCGTGCGGATCCGGTAAGCTGCCACTGTGAGTCACATGATGTAACCGTGGCAGTGTTCTCGACGGGCAGAACACCGCGGATATCCCGCTGTAAGATTAACTCATCAAGATACTCAAACAGTACCGCTGACCGGCTCTCGGCGGTCACCGAAACCGAAAAGCGATTTCCCGTCGAAGGAATCGTATCGCACATGGCTGCAGCCATGCCATCGGCCGCGGCGGCTGCTGCCGTTGCGAATGTGTCACCGGTTGCTTCGACGGCAATATCAGCGGTATGATCACAAAGCCGAAATCCCATATCAGTTGTTGATACTACGAGTTCTTCGTTCAGCCTCACCGGTGTATCCTGTTCGCCCGATTCAACCCAACTGCGGTATTTTATGAGTAGCCAATTAGTCGTTACGCCTCTACTTCTCAATGGAGGTCATTAAGGACGATCCGCGTTCCCTATTGATTCGACCGACCAGACAGAAACTCAATATATGTTTTGAACAGAATCGTCGTGTCCTCAGCTACTGATATGGACATATTGTGCGACAAAGGCTTGGACATGTCTGGCTGTGTCTCGGCTTGAATAGAAGACACACCTATACCGGTGCTAATCACAGCACAGGCGCTGTACAGACAGAAGTACAGCCACTCCAGCGGTGGAATTATATCGGTGACGGTCCAACGTAGCGGTGGTGAGTGTCAACGTCGAGACCGCGGTCGTCGAGCCGGGGGACGATTCGTATGTCGACGCGGCCTGGCAACTCAAAGAACAGATCCGACATGCGGATGGGGTCTTACGTCAACGCTGGCAGTTTTTCTCGGATGCCTACAAACGAGCACGCGTTCATATCCTGTTTGCGGATGAAGAGGTAATCGGGTTTGCTGCTGTCCGGTTAGACGGCTACATTCTCTTTTTGGCGGTGTCACCAGACTACCGAGAGGAGGGCCTTGGCCGGATGCTTATTGCACGCGTTGCGGAGAATCATGACTCCGTGAGTTGTCATGCCAGAGCGTCGAATGAGGAGGCATTACGATTTTACGAAACGGTTGGGTTTGAGGTTGAGCGACATATTGAGCGGTATTATGAGGATGGGGGTGATGCATACTTTCTGCGGCTTGGTAAGGAAGGCATCGCCGATCGGATCTCCGAGTTTTTCCGCTAACAGACGCTGGAATCACCAAAATCAGTTGGCGGGGATATCATCCCACACCCGCATAGCAAAAGCCAAGAACAGACAATGGCAGCCGAGTGTCGGCAGTGTTTTATTTGGTCCGTGGCCTACGCTGTGTCGGAACGATGGAAGAACGGACACGGGCGTATCTCCGGGGGCGGTTCCGGGACTATTATCGACGCACCCAGATTGAGCAACCGCCGGATGCACGCCATCGTGAGTGGGGCCATATCCCGTTTTCACAGGCAGGGACAACGATGGTCCGCCATCAGTCACTGCTTGAAATTGGTGATATCCAGGCCTTTCTCACGCGGACCCGGCCACGACATGTCTATTTTTCCGCTGGGCATTATGAGTCTCCTGGCGCCGGCACGATGGAGGCCAAAGACTGGCAGGGGTCGGATCTCGTGTTTGACCTTGACGCCGATCATCTCCCGTCCGTGAATCCGGATACGGATAGCTATGCCGAGATGCTAGCCGCCTGTAAAACAGCACTGTATCGCTTACTTGATTTTATTGACACTGATTTTGGGTTTGAGGATGTGACAATCGTATTTTCCGGCGGCCGAGGCTATCACGTGCATGTGCGGGACCCGGAGGTGACACAACTGGATCGGGAGGATCGCCGTGAGATTGTCGAGTATGTCCGTGGGATCGACGTTGATCTTGAGCAGGTGATTACCCGCGAGGTTGTTGATGGATCTGCCGGGCGATCAAGTCCAGCCGAAAAACGACTGCTCAGAACAACCGGGGGTTGGGGTCGACGGGTCCATGAATATCTGCTTGAGCGTATTGCCGAAGTTGAGGCCATGGAGCACACAGCAGCAGTTGAGTCATTAACCGCATACGACCGGATCGGGACCGGGAAAGCAGAGGCCATTCTAACGGCGATTGAAACAAACCAGGCAGCCATTCAACGCGGCAACATCGATGTGCATTCGGCGTTTGTCACCTTGCTCCGGGCCATTGTCGAAGAGACGGTTGCAGAACATCAAGCCCCAATTGATGAACCGGTCACAACCGATACACATCGACTGATTCGGCTTCCCGGAAGTTTACATGGCGGTAGTGGATTACGGGTCCTGCGGCTTGATCGTGACCAGTTGGCGGCATTTGATCCATTATCCGATGCGATTCCGGAGACCTTTCGTGGCCAGGACATTACCGTCGAGATAACCGATCTCGAAGGGCTCCCACCGATTGGAGATACAACAACTGGGCAGATTGAGCTTGACGGCGATAGATTTACACTGGCAGAAGGTGATGGTTCGTATCCGGAGTATCTGGGCATCTTTCTGATGGCCCGGGGGCGTGCTGAGAAGGAACGAGAATAAGAATGAATCTTGACGAACTCCGTTCGGTGCAAAACCGTGAGCGCAAGAAGGATGACTTACAGCACCTGCGGGACTCATTTTACGAGGAAGTTGGCGAGTATATTGCTGAATTGAAAGCCCAACGCGATCAAGCAGCTGAGGAGGCTGATGATCCGTTTGCGTCATCGACAGTGCGACGTCTGTCCGATGAAATTGATACCGCTGAGGATGTCGCCACCTCAATTTATGAGCGTCGGATGGGGAAGGTAATTGACCATGCCTCGCTTGCGGCAGCGGATTACAGCGTCGACACCGACGGGCTCACCGAGGAGGAAGCCGAGCTATTTGAGACCGTTGTTGCGGAAATTGAGACGAACAAGCAGACGGTACTGAGTGTTATCGAAGGCGACAGCACAGCTGATACCGAGTCTTCAACACAGGAAAACGCAAGCACCGACACGGCTGCCCCAGCACCACCGCCGGAGACCCCACCGGACGCTGCGACAGATCAAGTTGAGCAGCTCAATGCAGCAGCAATGATGGGCGATGAGTCGCCAACGGCCGGCGCGGACACCCCGACTGCGCCAGGGGACGCATCACAGCAGTCAGCCGAGGCAAAGACCACAGTCACCACCGAGGAGTCAGCCGACACAAAACAACAACCCGACACCTCAACAGACGCGCAGACAAGTGGACCGGACCGGACAATGGTTCGGATTACAAGTGATGTTGGCGAAATTCTTGGCATCGACGAGCGGGCGTATGATCTTGCGACTGACGATGTTGTGACACTCCCAGAGGCAAACGCCGGCCCATTGATTGAGCGAGACGCTGCGGAACCGGTTGATGCATCGGCCCCCGATTCAGCATCTTGACATCCTTCCCCGCGCAAGCGCGAGGGTTGGCGCCTGCTCATCACATAAACCTCCCACGGCCCGTCAGCGGAAGCTGCTTTCTTGGAGGATAGGGCGTAATGCCCGACGACAGCTATATCAGATAGGATAGCACAACGTGTCGCTATCAGTCAGAATTGGGGAGATGCCCGGCTAAAGCCTACTGGAAGGTACGGCTGACCTGCTGCTCTGCCGGTTCGGGTTCCTGTCGATCAAACCGCTGTTCAATTTCCTCATACTGCTCACGAACATCGGTTGTAACGCTTGGGCCGACCTCATCAAGCGCTGCCTCAAAGTGCTCACGGCTGATGAGGACATTTCCAACACTTTCAGCAACTTCATCAGGGTCAACGGAGTTGATGAACTCTCGACTGGCTTCCATGGCTGCTTCACGCGTGACCGCTTCGATATCCGCACCCACGTATCCCTCCGTCTCGGCTGCTAACCAGTCAAGATCGACGTTCTCGGCAAGCGGCTTATCACGGGTGTGGACCTCGAAGATCCGGCGCCGGGCGGTCTCATCAGGCACTGGCACGTGGATATGCCGGTCAAGTCGGCCGGGACGTAACAGGGCGTTATCGATGAGATCCGGCCGGTTTGAGGTGGCAACAACAACGACATCTTCCATGTCCTCAATCCCGTCAAGTTCCGAGAGGAGCTGTGAGACTACTCGTTCGGTGACATTGTTATCGCCGGCCCCCTGGCCACGTTCCCCGGCGATTGAGTCGATCTCATCGAAGAAGACAACCGTTGGGGCATTTTCCCGTGCCTTGCTGAAGATCTCACGGACGCCTTTCTCCGACTCACCAACGTACTTGTTGAGCAACTCGGGGCCTTTGACCGAGATGAAATTCGACTGGCTTTCATTCGCAACAGCCTTCGCCAGCAGCGTCTTGCCGGTTCCTGGTGGGCCATAGAGTAACACCCCTTTTGCAGCCTCCATATCCATCTGCTCGAAGACTTCAGGGTACTCAAGTGGCCACTGGATTGTCTCACGAAGCCGTTCTTTAGTCTCCGAAAGGCCACCAACATCGTTCCATGAGACATCCGGCACCTCAACAAACACCTCGCGAAGTGCCGATGGCTCAATGCCCTTAAGCGCCTCCCGGAAGTCGGATTCGGTGACACGCAGGGAGTCAAGGACATCAGCATCGATCTCGTCACTTTCAAGATCGATATCAGGACGAATCCGTCGCAGGGCGTTCATCGCGGCCTCACGACCGAGACTTTCGATATCAGCACCGACGAACCCATGCGTATTTTCGGCGTATTCATCAAGATCGATCGAATCGGTCAGGGGCATCCCACGCGTGTGGACCTGGAGGATCTCGCGGCGGCCCTCCTTATCGGGGACACCAATCTCGATCTCACGGTCAAACCGACCGCCACGGCGTAAGGCGGGGTCAATATCGTCGATACGGTTTGTCGCCGCAATAACGGTCACCTGGCCTCGTTCCTCAAGCCCGTCCATCAGGCTCAGCAGCTGGGCAACAACACGACGTTCGACATCGCCCTGGGTTTCGCCACGCTTGGTCGCAATGGAGTCAATCTCATCAATAAAGACGATTGCCGGTTCATTTTCCTCGGCTTCCTCGAAGACCTCCCGGAGTTGTTCCTCACTCTCGCCGTAGTATTTCGACATGATCTCCGGACCGGAAATCGTCTGGAAGTGGGCATCAATCTCATTGGCGACGGCCTTAGCCATCAGCGTCTTACCGGTGCCCGGTGGGCCATGCAGTAACACGCCCTTGGGTGGCTCAATACCGAGTTGGCGGAACAACTCAGGATGGCGCATCGGCAACTCAATCATCTCACGGACCTGTTCAAGTTCCTGCTCAAGTCCGCCAATATCCTCGTAAGTGACATCCGGAACGCCTTCCGGACCGGACCCGCTTGGACGGCCGATTTGCTCGGCCGGCGTCTCACTGACGTCGATTTCCGTCGAGTCGGTAATCACAACGGTTCCGGAAGGCTCGGTTGAGGCGATCTTAATTGGGACAGATTTGCCAGACCCGGACAAGGGACCAAAGGACAGTGGGAACGGGACAGTTTGGCCTTCAGTCACGGCCCGTCCACTCAGTTTATCCCGGACAAGTGGCCCGATGTTTCCACGAATCCGGAGATTCTGTGGAAGCGCAACCGTCACGCTTGTCGCTGGCTGCACATCTGCCGGTTCAATGGTCACCTGATCGTCGACACTGACGCCAACTTGCTTGCGAAGGCGGCCATCAATACGGACAACCCCACGGCTACGATCCTCGGGATAGCCGGGCCAGACACGGGCTACAGCCCGGTTGTCATCAGCCCCGGATAACAGTACGTAATCGCCGTTCTCAACGCCGAGTTCCTCCATCGACATGCGGTCGATGGCGGCAAGTCCGCGACCGGCGTCTTTCTGCTTGAGCGGTCTGACGGTTAGCTTCATGCTGAATCACCGTATGTAATGGTTAGAATCCCATTGTTAAT
>JBEQBL010000124.1:0-5985 GCA_041639835.1 Salinarchaeum sp. | reverse complement strand
ACCCCTGCCCACTACCGATATCACTGCCCGGATCACTCTTCACCTTGATTTTCCGAGAACAGAGTGGGTTCGACAGCGTCTGAAACGTCTGTTTGGACCTCGGAGAACTTATGGGTAAAAGACAGGAATTCAGTCGTGGGAGGAGGTCAAACGCGGTACAAGACAAATGCCACGGGGCGTGACCCTGAGGCGGTTCACTGCAGGCGGGTAGGCTTATGCCCGTTGAGTTCATATCGCAGTTGCTCAGATGGCCCGGTATCACATCGAGACCTATGGATGTACGTCG
Source organism: Salinarchaeum sp. (assembly GCA_041639835.1). Classification (GTDB taxonomy): domain Archaea; phylum Halobacteriota; class Halobacteria; order Halobacteriales; family Salinarchaeaceae; genus CAZFMU01. Next base: position 5,699 of record JBEQBL010000124.1, on the reverse strand, counting down.
AACCAGGGGGAAAGTCAGGCGATTGAGCGACGACTCCGTGACGCCGGGCACCGACCGACCGATCTGGAGACGGCCGATGTAGCGATTCTCAATACGTGTACGGTCGTTGAAACAACGGAACGGCGTATGCAGCGCCGGGCAAGTGAACTTGCCGATCAGACCGCCGAACTGATTATTACCGGATGTATGGCGCTGGCCCAGCCATCGGAGTTTGATGATCTTGATGCCCGTGTATTACACTGGGATGAGGTTCCCTCAGCCGTCGGTAACGGTGAGTGTCCCACAACGACGGATGGCACCGAGCCACTCTTAGATGGCGTTATTGGTGTGTTGCCAATTGCGCGTGGGTGTACGAGCAACTGCTCGTACTGTATCACAAAGGAAGCAACCGGTCGCATTGAGAGTCCTCCGGTTGCGGACAATGTCAAGCGTGCCCGTGCATTGGTCCATGCCGGAGCCAAGGAACTGCGCATTACCGGCCAGGATACTGGTGTCTACGGCTGGGATCGCAACCAGGGCGAGAGCCTGTTACCCGAACTGCTTGATCGAATCTGTACGGAGATTGACGGCCAGTTCCGTGTTCGCGTTGGTATGGCCAACCCCGGAGGTGTCTATGGTGTTCGGGACGAACTGGCCGCCGTATTTGCCCGTCATGACAAGCTATACAACTTTTTACACGTCCCGGTCCAGTCCGGATCCGATGCCGTCTTACGTGACATGCGTCGTCAACATGGTGTCAAAGAGTATCGAGCTATCGCCGAGACATTTGATGCCCAGTTAGACTATTGGACACTGTCGACAGACTTTCTCGTTGGCTTTCCGTCGGAGTCGGATGCCGATCATCAACAGAGCGTTGCCTTACTCAAGGAGACCCGTCCGGAGAAAATCAATATCACGCGTTTCTCAAAGCGTCCTGGCACCGATGCGGCAAAACGACATGGCCTCGGTGGTAGTGTCAAAAAAGAACGATCAAAAGAACTCAGCGAACTGAAACGGGATCTTATTGCCTCGGTTTATGAGGACATGATCGGCGACCGACGTGAGGTGCTTGTTGTCAGGCCGGGGCAGGAGGATTCGGTCAAATGTCGTGACCAAGCTTATCGACAGATTATCATCCAAGACGCCGTCGACCAGGGAATTGAGCCGGGGGACTTTCTTACCGTTGAAGTCACCGATAGCGCACACATGTATGCCTACGGTCAGCCGGTTGCGACGGATGCCGACCGCCAAGACCCTCCACTGCCACGGTGATAGGTTACCGTCGGCTGCTGTGTGACGTGTCGGGGTATTGTTTTCCTGTCTTCCCGTTTAATCCAATACTAGTCGGGGTCCACCGGAGAGGCAGGGGAACGCTACTGAGTCGCTAAGCCGGCAAAATGCCCTAACTCAGGTAATAATAGTTCCATTCCTAGATCAACTGCGCCGGTGCTACCGGGTAAGGAGACAATAATCGTGGTATCGCTTATTCCGGCTACAGCTCGACTGCCCATTGCTCGTAACCCAATGTCCTCGGCTGAACGACGGCGGAAGAACTCACCAAAGCCCGGTAGCGTTTTATCAAACAGCGGGGTGACTGCGTCAACAGTGACATCGTCGGGCGTGATCCCAGTTCCACCGGTCATCACGACCGCCTGTACATCCGACTGATCCACTATCGTTGTCGTGGCGTTTTGGATCGCGTTGTACTCATCGGGCACCAACTCCCGTGTAACGACATGATGGGTGCTTTCCTCGATGGCGGTGACAATCCGATCACCGCTTGAGTCATGATCAAGATCTCGAGTTGAACTGACAGTGATCACAGCAATTCCAACATCATCCATATCATGGGCGTGGTGTGTATCGCTTCCATGGTTGTCCTCGTGTGACGTCGGCATAGTTATCTCGTGAGTGTCCCTGACAAGATGCTCAATACTGAAAGGTCTTTGACCCCCGCGTGGCGAGTACTTCTATGACCAGTGTCAAGGAGTTCCGGATTGACCGTGCTCCAACCGCTGACCGTCTTGGGGTCGGTGCATTCGAGTTTACGGATGCATACTCGGTTTTTGATTGGGGACAGATGCCTGACCCGATTCCTGATAAAGGGGCTGCTCTCTGTACGATGGGAGCTTTCAATTTTCACCGTCTTGAGGACGCCGGTATTCCAACACATTATCGGGGCGTAATTCCGGATGGCCATGATGATCCGGTCTCGCTAGACGCGGTTTCGTCCCCGCCAACAACAATGGCCATTGAACTCACACAGGTACCGGAGTTACCCCCGACAGCGTCCGGTTACGACTATACGCAGTATCATGACGCTGCCGGCGACAACTATCTTGTTCCACTTGAGGTCGTCTTCCGCAATCGTGTGCCAATTGGCTCAAGTTTGCGTCGCCGAACAACGCCAAGTGATCATGGGCTTGTCTACGATCACTGGCCGGAGACCGTCGTTGAGTTATCGGACCCGATTGTTGAGTTTTCGACCAAATACGAGGAGTCAGACCGGTATCTCGATCATGAGGACGCTGCGAACATTGCTGGACAGGCCGATATTGCGGCCATTGAGCAGTTAGCACGAGACGTCAACGCTGTCGTGACCGACTGGGCAACCACTCAGGGCTTTACTCACGATGATGGCAAAATTGAGGTCCTGTACCATGATGGCGAGCTCAAGGTCGCTGATGTTGTTGGCACATTCGACGAAAACCGGTTTGCGTACGACGGCCAGCAACTTTCAAAGGAGGTGTTACGACAGTATCATCGGCATGCTCAGGCTGACTGGGTTGATGCTATTGAGACTGCGAAACGTGATGCAAAGCGCCAGGACACGACCGACTGGCGGTCGCTCTGTGACCACACCCCAGAGCCACTTCCGGAGTCGGTGATCAATACGGCCCGAGACATGTACGCAAGCGGGGCCACCGCCTATATCGACCGTCCACTGTTTGAGGCTCCGACGCTTGACCAGACTATCGAGGCTGTTCGCGAACTCACGCCCACGCGCTGAGTCCAGATCAGCACTCACTGACAACGAGGGACTGGAGCCAACTTAGTGCTCGTGATGGTCATGACTATGTTCATGATCGTGTTCATGCTCATGATTGGCCGGCACAAACTGTCCCATGAACGCTCGCTGAACAACTTCCGGAAGGGCTGGATGGACATGCACTGCCTCACGAATATTTCGTAGTGTTCCGTTGCCCGCTTTCATTGCGACTACAACTTCTTGAATCAATGTTGAAGCGTCGGGACCGATGATATGACATCCAAGAATCTGTCCATCAAAGTCGATGATTGCTTTGACGAACCCATCGGCGTTCATTGTATCGCCTCTGGCCGTATCCCCATACTGGTAGGTCCGAGTCGCATATTCTCCATCTAATTCATCCTCTGTCGCCCCCACCCCAGCGACCTCTGGGGTTGAGAACACAGCAAATGGCATCGCACTGTAATCGATCGCCTCAAGTTCGTCACCAAAGACATTCCAAGCAACCGTCTGGGCCTCATGATTCGCGTTGTGCTTGAGCAGATATTCCCCAACAATATCACCAAGAGCCCAGACCCCCTCAGCACTCGTCCGGAGATATTCATCTGTCTTGATGAACCCACGTTCATCAGTCTCTATCCCGGCATTTGACACCGCAAGGGTGTCCGTATTCGGGACACGTCCAGCAGCGACAAGCAGGTCATCTCCCTCGATTGTCACCGGTGTCTTGTCTATATCACCCTCGTGGGCCGGTGGATATGGTTCTGCGGTGACTGTTACCGTTCCATCATCGGTATCGGTGACTGTGGTTGCCTCATATCCGGTGTAGACGTCGAACCGATCCGCATACCGCTCGGTGAACGCCGCTGCTATCTCGGGATCGGCATGGGGAAGCAACTGCGGTTGTCGCCCAACAATGGTGATGTCCGATCCAAAGGTCCCAAAGAAATGCCCCAACTCGGCGGCAATATACCCCCCGCCGATAATAACCAGTCGGTCGGGTCGATACTGCATTCGCAGGGCCTCTCGGCTTGTTAGGTACGATACTTCCTCAATGCCGTCGATTGCTGGTACGGCCGGGCGTGTCCCGGCAGCGACTAGCATTGTCTCGCCATAAATCCGTTCGCCGGCATGATCACCAGTTGTAAGCTCAAGTGTTCGCGTGTCAACAAACTCGGCCGTTCCTTCAAACAGTTCAATATCTCCCGCCGAATGTAGCCCTTGCCGAATCGCTTCGGACTCCTCGGAGACATCCGCGGTCACTTCATCAACGAGGGTCGGAAAATCAACATCGTCGATTGTCGCATCGATGTGAAACTCCTCTGAACGTTCAATCAGGGAATGAACATCTGCATGATACAGTAGCTGTTTTGATGGAATACAGCCGCGATTCAGGCAGGTCCCGCCAATCGGTCCCTTTTCGATAACCGCGACGGACTGACCTTGATCAAGGGCTACATTGGCCACATCAAGTCCGGACCCAGTCCCAATCGTAACAAAATCAAACTCGTGCATGCTCCGGGGTACCGGTTCCGCCCGCATAATTCCCCCGCCGCTGTTCCTTATCGATCATCAATACTGTGTCCGACCGCTGGTCGCAATCTTGGTCCTCATGACGGCCGGCGTGGAATGGGCGAGGTGCTCGTTCGCGCGTTTGGATACACGGCCACCTCCCAACGATTTCTGGGTAACTCACCGTCCTCTTCATCGGGATCGGCCTTTTGCTACTGGGTAGTGTGACGGCACGCTAGGCTAGTCACTTACCTGGAGATATGAGCAGCAATAGAATCGATGCCGAAAGCAAGGTATCTGGAAATCAGGCTCACCTTCGCCAATGCCTGCATTGTCGCGTATATGCAAACCGGGGGGCTCAGCTACCTGTATGCGTTCGATGACGACTTCGACGCTATGGAGGACGTCTATCGGCTCGAAACAGCGACGAATCCGTACGATGTGAACTGACGCAACCGTTAATGCGGTTTTGCCTCGTCTTTGGGATTGTCAGTCCTCTGCACTGAGTTTTACCTCCGGTGGTTCACCATCCCAGCCATAGGCAACGACCACAAACAGTACCGTTGCGAGGCCGACAATCGCGAGCCCATACACCAGTAGCGATCGCAGGAAGCCAAGCATGCTCATAGCATTACTTACTCGGGCATTCGCTTAGACCTATCGAGACGGGGAGATCCGTCCAGTCCTGTCACAGAATGAAGACTCAGCCCGGCTCTGCTAGTAACTTATTAAACTGTGGGCGTTGGTTGAGCACACATGGATATTTCCGACGTGGTTTCAGAGGAGTACGAATCGCTTTCGCCGGAGACGACGGTTTCGAAACTCGTCGGCGTCTTTGAGGATCCCTCGGTCCGTGGTGTCGCGGTCGTTGATGATGACGGCTTCCGTGGGGTGGTAACGCGTCGCCAGCTCGCCACGTCTCATCATCAGCCGGATCAGAAACTCGCCTCAGTCGTCCGGAACGTTCCGCGGCTGGGCCCCGACGAGGATATCCGCAAGGTCGCCCGCTTGATGATCGATAGTGACTCTCATTTTCTGCCGGTCTTTGAGGGTCAGACGTTCGTCGGTGTTGTTACATCCGACGCTGTGCTTGAGGCCGTCCAGCCATACTTGGATGCCGCCGCTGTTGTTGATGTGTATAGCGATGATCTTCTGTCCGTCGCTCCGGATACGAACTTTGGGAAGGCATTAAATCTGCTTCGTGAGAACCGGATTACGC
>JBEQBL010000123.1:0-5994 GCA_041639835.1 Salinarchaeum sp. | reverse complement strand
GCAACACTGAGCGGATAGCCAAAACGCCACACCCTGTAAGGGGCTGAAGGTGTATCAGCGAACCCGCAAGTTCACAGCCGGGGTGATCCAACCGGGATTACCCACGGAGGAATCCCACGACTTCAATCGTGGGAGGAGGTCAACCGGCGTGTTCCACACTGGTGGTTGGACACATCGTACCATCACCAATGTCACCATCGTGATCGTATCCTAACGCCGCCGCCACATCAACTATTCCTGCCCCTTGTTCGGTTACCGCAAGCCCGATATCCTCAGCGGTGTCTATGAGTCGTTGACGCGTCTCGGTCGCTGAATAGCCTGCCGCCCGTAACTGGGCCGCCGCGCCGGCGACATGTGGGGTTGCCATTGACGTGCCACTCCGGACACCATATCCATCCGGCACAGGTGCACAGACATCGGCTCCCGGCGCGGCAATATCAACCTCCGGTCCGGTACTGCTAAACGCCGCACTGTTATCCTCAATTGTTGTCGCCGCAACAGCCAGAAACTCCTCGTAGGCGGCCGGGTAGCCAACTGAGTCCGGCCGCCCCTGGTTGCCGGCTGCCGCAACTGGCACCACGCCCGCAGCACGTGCGTATTCCCCGGCTGCCTGCAGGGCCGGTGACGGTTGCGATGCGCCAAGACTGAGATTGATGACATCCCAGTTCTGATCGGCTGCGTATCGAATCGCCTTGATCACTGCCGAGGTGCGACATAGCCCGGTGGCGCCACACACCTTCAACGCGTGTAACGTCGCCGCCGGGGCGACCCCAACCACCCCGGCTGTTCCATTGGTCGCCGCAATTGTCCCGGCGACATGGGTGCCATGGCCCCCATCATCGGACCACTGGTGCTCGCAGGCCCCGCTTCGACAGGTCACCCAGGCGTTATGATTGGCGTCCTCGGCCGGACTGGCGATATTGTCCGTTAGATCCGGATGGGTGTCCGTCAGGCCACTATCAATTACCCCGACGTCAACCCCCGCACCGGTTCCCCCAGCCTCCTGGACGACCGTTGCCCCAATGCGGTCGATCCCCCATGGAACCGTCTGTGTGCGTTCGTTTGCTGTGGTCGCAAGGGTCTCCAGTTGCCTGTCGGGCTGGGCAAAGACAACATCATTCCGAGAGAGCAACGACTGGACCCGCGCCTGTGAGTAGGTTCCCCCAAGCACCCGCCATGGTGTATGCGCGGTCAGATCGATCCGCATGGGGTCGGTCTCGGAAATTGATGTTGCGGCGGTCACTCCATCGCCGGAGTTGATCCCAACGAGATAGCGACGCATCTGCGTGTATATCGTGGCGCCGGTACCGAGCGCAACCACCCCGGTCCCGACGCTTTTGAGCAACTCTCGTCGTGACCAGTCCGACTGTGCCATTGCCTGTGGTAGTTGTGAACACGGATAAATGCTGGAGTCACACACCCGACATGTACAATTACCCAGGCACACGCTACAGGGCTGTTACTTCGGCCCCGTGAGTGTCCCTTTGGCCTTTCACTCCAGTGTTGACTCCTGTGATTGCTCAGCTGTCCCCGATGGCTCTCCTGTCTCTGATTCTTTCGTTGTGGCCTGCGCTGGGGCTGGGATGTGTGTTGTGGAGTGTGTATCCGCCTGCTGTGTGCCGTATGCTTTTGACCGGTGGGATTCGATTGGTTTGGTCAGTCCATCCCGCAGGTCATCGCCAAGGTGTGTTCCAAACCCCCCGGCGGCGATACTGAATAGTAGTGCACTCACAAGCGCTTGTGGTGTGACTGCTCCAAGCGCGGAGCCGGCCCCCATGATCCCGGCTCCGGGGACCCCAGCCCAAGCAAGCACCCCAAGCTGGACCAGTGCTGCAGCCGTTGCGCCGGTCACCAGTGGTCGTGTTCCGGTTACCAACCCAAGTGCGAATCCACCGCCGAGTAGCCCAACAACCACTCCGACGGTCGGGATGGCATGTAGCCCGACCACGGCCCCAATACTCATCACCCCCACGGCGACAATGAACGTCGCCACGGGCCCACGAATCAAGCGGCGTGATTGCATACCACATCCCATGGCTGGTAGGGTAATGGATGTTTTCCCACACCTCCCCCGCTGTCGGGGCCCTGGATTTCACCTCCAGATCCCACCTCTCACGACAATATGCAGATCCGATGCCTGTCGCGATCCCCCAGTGGCCCGTATTTACCGACAGTCAAGCACCCTTGTGATGGATTTTCGCCGCCGGCTCTACTGACCGACCGCCGCATCTATACCCTCATGGCCCTACCACATGGTATGCAACAGCCGGAGCCGGCCGACGGATGGCCACAACGCCCCTTGTCCGCCTCGGAAGCCGAAGACCTTCTCACGGATGATGTCGAGGCCGTCTGGGCCATGGATCACACCAGTGGAGTCCGATCAGCCACCCTTGGTCCGGGCGCTCCCGACGATGCGATTATCGATATTGTCCTGGAAACGGACACCGCCTTCGAGATGTACTCCTATTCCAATGGCCAGTGGATGGACTATGGCACCCAACTGAAGGCTGACGATGAGGCCCCCTCTATGGCTGGGACCTTAGAGAGCTATGAGGTCCTTGCCGGGGAGTCAATGACCTTCTGACTGCTGTAGCTTCCGATAACGGATAAGTGATCCCCGCCCCGTCAGGGAGCTTGGGTATATAACTATCCAGTAGATTTAACCTTGGGAATAACACTCATGATACCTGACCAGACACCCTAGCTCCCCTTGTCTTGGGGCTGCTCAGAGAGATATGGGTGCGTAGTTCAGCTGGCGAGAACAGCTGGGGGAAACGCCACGTGTCGGAGCGTGAGTTCGCGCGACACGCCCTGTTTTCCTACTCCACTGCGTGGGGACTCTCCCAGACGGCCCGGGGTTCGAATCCTCGCGTACCCATCTCCTGTCGTCCTTCCCACTGCGTGACCCGTGTTCTTCCGCACCGGGGGGTGTTCCCTCGTGATGTGGTGTTTTCTGGCCGCCGGTGCTTATTACCGGGGGATCCGTTGTGCGTGTATGCTTCGGCTGTCTCGGGCCACCTACGACACAATTATTGCACAGGCGTATGCCGAGCATACCCAGGAGATCTGCGGGATTCTGGCCGGTGGGTTCAATACGGCGGGTGATGCCAGTGTTGTCACCGACGCCTATGAGACCGCTAATGTCGCTTCCACGCCGGAGACCCGGTATCACATTGACCCAGAAGAGCAGTTTTCCGTCAGCGAGACTATCGAGGATCGCGGCCTCGACATTGTCGGCTTTTACCATTCCCATCCGGCCGGCCCCCCGCATCCAAGCCAGACCGATGCGACAGAGGCAACGTGGCCGGATCGGTCCTATGTCATCTGTTCGCTTGCTGGCTACCCCTTTGTTGGCTCCTGGCGCTGGCGTGACGATACCGAGACCTTCGAACAGGAGACCGTCGTTGTCCGTACTTCGGACTGAATCTGCAGAAAATGACAGGCAGAGTGCCTCGGGACGTGCCCCCGAGGCAGTTGCCCCCCAGTCACACAAGGACAGTTGTTAATTCAGTTGAGGCATAGACCCGTATAGCATGATCCACTCAGCACACATTGAATTCTCGCTGGCAGCGTGTCGACTGCCCCCCCGTCTACCATGGCCACTCGAGGTAGGGCCGTAAATATGGTCAAAGAGCTTGCTCCTGAGGAGGTCAAGGCCCGTCTTGAGGCCGATGCGCTTCGCATTATTGATACGCGTTCGCCAGAGCAGTTTGCTCAAGGCCATATTCCCGGCGCGATCAACGTCCCACTACATACCCTGCCATCGACCATTCCGGAACTTGAGTGGGATGATACCGATGTTGTCTGTGTCTGCCCGATTGGTGAATCCTCAAAGCAGGCGGCAACGCTTATTAACAGCTACGAGGCGGTCGACGAGGAGACTCTTGTAGCCAGCATGGCCGGTGGCTATGCGGACTGGGAATTTACACTGACCGCTGAAGACACGAACACGGATAGTTAATCAACGGACAGCATACTTGTTTTACGATCATATAGTTGGTAATATTTTACACGTAGTATCGTTATACCCCTGATATACCGTTCCATTGATCATAGCGGTAATAGCGCGGAAATCCACCCGTTCACGGTAATTGCTGAATCGATTGATCGGAGTCATCGCTGGAATTCAAAAACAACTCACAATCCTGTGCACCCGGTACACGGCTCTTAGATCCGGTGATCACTTTGTCGAGCCGTGTCAAAAGTCCCACTTCAGCAACTACTATGAAGGGGTGGGTTAGCTTACACTATCGTCCCAGCTTTTTAGATGCTGTAAACGAAGCACAAGCTATTTTGTCCGATATGAAGTGAAATATTTTGGACTATATGCTAGAAGGAATTTGAAACATATACAACTGCTCGATCTACTCATCGCAGACGACCTCCCGAAGCTCTTCAAGGAGTTCTGGGTGGTTCTCCTTGAGGACTTCCACATCGGTCGATAGTTCCTCGTTGATCCGTGACCGAATCTCCGAGATAGCCTGATAGCGGCGGTTTCCACCCTCTTCGTCAGCAAGCAGCTCTCGATCACGCTCCGTGAGGAGCGCCCTCGTCCGGGCCATCTTGGTTTGCCTATTCGCACACATCACACTTCCATGTACCGTTCCCACGCACTTATTGGTTTACTCATGGGCAAACGTTTACTCATGGGCAAACCTTTATCGTGGTGGCACCGTGTAGATGTAACTGAGAAGCGCGGGACGCCTCACAGAAAGTGAGGCCGGTGTTGATGGCACCGACCCCGTGCTTCATCGGAGCGATGAAGCATGTTAACCAAAGACGCTGCGGGACATCAAAGTCCCGCTACGGCTTCGGTCGAACCGACTGAAGAAGACACCTGTGACGAATGCGCGAAGCTCTCCGACGGCTTCCCGTGCGCCGACTGCTACATTTCTGGCCGGAGGGACTTTGAGGGGGTGACGGCCTGATGCGACGCCGTCAGTTCCTCGCCGCGGCCGCTACGCTCGCAGCACTTCCGCAGGCGGCGGCTGGCGACACGACTGCCCGCGAGGAGATTGTGGAAGATCGGAGCGTCACCGACGACGGGACGTACTCGCTCACGGACTGCGGTTCCGTCCCCGGTGACCTCAACAACGTCCACGTCACCGCGGATATGAACGACGGCCCGCTCGAAGTCGAAGGCGTCCACGAAGAGGGCGGCTGGAGCGATGTCGGGCTCCGGTGGACGTCCGGCCCCATCGAGGTCGGCACTAGCCTTGACCCCGAGGACGCCCGAGACCTCGCTGCGCGGCTGGTGGTCGCCGCCGATGCGGCCGAAGGGAATCTCGGCGGGGGTAACGCCTGATGCACCGCCGCGAGTTCCTACAAGCGGCCGCTGCGGTCGCTGGAGCAGCTGCTGGGGATGTCCCCGACGCCGAGATCACCGCCCAACAGAACAGGCTACTGGAGCTGGCAGACCGCGCCGAAGACGAGCGGTGGGCCTACGAGACGACGCGCAACCTCGCACACGTCCGCTCGGGACTGGTGAACGCCGAACTCGATGCCCTGTGCGAAGAGCCGACCGGGACCGTGGAGACGTACAGCGTCGGTCGAAGTGGCGTCCCGCTCGGCTTCGAGGTGAGTACCGACGGCGACGAGTCCGTCGGGACGCTGGTTCACCTCTCCGCTGAGCAGGCTGAGGGGCTGGCTGTTGATCTACTTGATCAGGCGCATGCAGCGAGGAGGGTGAGCGATGCAGACCAGTGACGCCCGCGTGACGGCTCGCATCGTCCGCACCGAGGACGGCGAGACGTTCCACGAGTACGAGGTCGGCGGCGTCGCCTACGGCTCTCTGGACGCGCTGGAGACCGTCCTGAACACCTGCTGACCCTCTCACCCACAACCATTCATGAGCCCGCTGCACGGTGCGCGTACGTCGGCAAATCCCCATCCCACCACCGGCGACGGTCGGGGATGTCCTCGGTCGTCAGCAGGCCGGGGGGCCAAACCCGTACGCCAGGGTTCGACTCCCCGAGCGGGCACTCCGGGTGGCGA
>JBEQBL010000122.1:0-6042 GCA_041639835.1 Salinarchaeum sp. | reverse complement strand
ATTGCCTTTCGTGAGTCAGTTACAAGTATTGTCCAGGCGGTGGCCAACGGCGAGTTTCGACGTGGTGTGATTCCAATTGAAAACAGCATTGAGGGCTCAGTGAGCGAGAGTCTCGATGCACTGGCCGACAACGACGTGGCCGTCCTCAGAGAAATAGTGACGCCGGTTCGACATGCGTTACTCGCACAGGACACGGAGTTTTCAACAGTTGCCAGCCACTCACAAGCACTAGCGCAATGTCGGGAGTACCTATCAACCGAGTACCCGACTGTCGAGCTTGAGGCGGTGACCTCAACCGCCCGTGGCGTTGAATACGCACGAGACGATCCGGACACGGCGGCGATTGGACACCCACGGAACGCCACCGGTGAGCTTGAGGTCATTGCCGAAGCGATTCAGGACCGAACATCGAATGCGACGCGATTTTTCGCTATTGGACCGCGTGAGGATCTCGAACAAGCCGGCGGAAAGTCGTCCTTTGTCGTCTATCCAAATACCGACTATCCGGGACTGTTACTCGAGTTATTGGAACCGTTTGCACAGCGTGATATCAATCTCACACGAATTGAGTCACGGCCAAGCGGTGACCGATTGGGGGACTATATTTTCCATATTGATATTGCCGCCGGACTCTATGAGGATCGAACAAATGCGGCACTCGGACAGCTTGAAGAATTGGCAACAAACGGGTGGGTCAAGCGTCTCGGCTCGTATGATGTTGAGCATGTCATCTAGCTGTCCGAGAGAATTTTGTTTGACCTGTTCGTAGACAAATGTGAAGATGCATTCAAACCCGCTTGACGATCTTGAAAACATTCTTGACCGCATTGATCAGGGGATTGACGTCCCCATGCCAGGGACCGCGTCGTTGGATCTTGTTGATCAGGACAACGAGTACCTAGTGGTGATGGATCTACCGGGCTATGACCCTGATGAGCTTGATGTGACCTTTTCGGACGGTCGGCTACAGGTCAGTGGGGAGCGTGCTGAAACCGTCGATGTCGAAGAAGAGCAGTACGTCAGGCGGGAGCGGCGCCAAGCGACGGTAAATCGAACGGTGACGATACCGGATCGCATTGAGAAAGATGAAATCACAGCAACATATACAGACGGCGTGCTTGAGGTCACACTACCAAAGGCTGAAGACGAGGACAACGGGCACGAGATCACAATTGAGGGATAGCCGGATCGGATAGGAGCATTCCTCAACGACTCCACCCCACTTCGCTCACCCTAACGGGGTCGCTCGTTGAGGGTGAGACTTGTCGGTGGACTTCACGCTGACTCTATAGCAGAGTACGAGGCAAATCCTCGACTCGGCCTCACAGTCCCCGACTTCAGGGCGAGTTGAATATCGTCCGGTACCAGTCAGCAGGAACGGACAAATATCTCACCGAAAGCACAGAGTGAGTGGACAAACGCGGTTGTATCCGTTCTTCGGCCTTTTAGCGCTGGGAAAGCACCACAGGCCGACTGGTGCTTCGGAGCCGTTTGGGCATCGAATCGACGTGGTTGCAACTACTGATGGTCATTTGTGTCAAGATTCGATGAAAGTAGTTGACGAAGCGTGACGACAAGCCCATTTGTCGGTCCTTCCGCGAAGACAGCGTGTTCCGTTGGTGGAGTATGTGAGTGATCAAGCGAACTGATCAAGGCAGCGTTACGGTCAGCAACGAGCATCCGGGCGATGAGCGCTGGATCGGACTGGTTGGCCGTCCACGGAAACGATGTTGGATAGATAAACGCCTCAGGAAGTTGATGCTGGAGATCCGCGATTGCTAAGTCACTGTCGGGGTCGACAAGCAAGGCAAGTTGATCGACCGAGGTAGTCTGCAGTTGCTCAAACAGTTGGTCAGAGTAGTCACGGTCAGCACCAAGATGACAGAGGAGTTCCTCATCCGCCTCCTTGATGAGAGACTGCATACGAGCGGTGATGCCATCGGAACCGGATAGCGACCAGACACTGTGTTTGTCGTCGGTTGATGACTGCGTCTGTGAGAGGTCATGGAGTGAGGCCTCAAGATCATCAATCAACTGTACGTACCGTTGACGGAGAATATCGATTGCCTCCTCAAGTGGGACCGCGCGGAATCGTTTTGGAGATGTATGCTGAATTTCGACGAGGCCATCGGTCTGGAGTGATCGGACAGCGTCATAGACGCGTGTGCGCGGAACATCGACAACATCACTAATTTCGCGGGCTGTACTGTCACCAAGGATTGAGAGGGCAACAAAACAGTTGGCCTCATACGTTCGAAGGCCCAGTTGCTGCAGTTGCTCAATAGCTTGCGATCGTGTTGTTTGGTCCCCCATTGTCTGCCGCCATATACTATGTGAAAAGGTTGCATACTCAATCTTTCGCTGGATAATGCGAGCAATAGATCGGCAGAATGCCACTGAATCTCTTGGCAAACAACGAAAAGCGAGTATAGGCTATATAATCACAATAGATACGACAATATTCAGTACAGCTATAGGACGTCCAGAGGCGTAGTTGTCGGCATTTTATAAGATGTCATAATGATCACACCATTGTGATATAGTCAACTGCCTCGGGGTCAAGCCCCGAGCACTCTGCCTGCTATCTCTGTAGAGCACGCGGGGAGTGGTAGGGAGGAGCCTGTGGCGTTGTCCCCAATGATTGGCAACATGTATCACAATTCAGGTGAGATATCTTGTGACCTGCCCCCTTAGAGGCCGATAATAATAGCGGAAAGTCGGCAGCCCTTTTTACTTCCGCCAACCGAACGGACAGTCATGAGTTATGATCCCGCGGCGATTGAGGATCGATGGCGCCGTCGATGGGACGAAGAAGGCCGGTATGAGGCGGACCCGGACCCAGACGCGGAAACGACGTTCATTACCGTTGCGTATCCATATCCCAGCGGCGGGATGCACATTGGGCACGCACGAACGTATACGGTCCCTGATGTGTATGCCCGATACCGACGTCAACAGGGCGATAATGTTCTGTTTCCGCTTGGATGGCACGTAACCGGGACTCCGATTATCGGGGCTGTTGAACGGCTCAAAGCTGGTGATGAAAGTCAGATCAACAGTCTGCAAAACGCCTTTGGTGTCCCCGAGGAGGATCTGGCCAGTCTGGAGACGCCAATGGGCTACGCGCGGTATTTTATCGAGGAGGCTGACTGCTCGTATAAAACGGGGATGAATCAACTCGGGCTCTCGATTGACTGGCGTCGGGAGTTTACTACCGAAGACGAACGGTACAAGCAGTTCATTAGCTGGCAATATGAAACCTTACGGGAGCGTGGCCTACTTGAGAAGGGACTGCATCCGGTCAACTACTGTACAAACGAAGAACAGCCGGTGACGACACACGATATTCTTGAAGGCGAAGATGCCGAATTTCAGGAGTATACCCTGATTAAATTCCAGGATTCGGAAACTGTCTACCCAATGGCCACATTACGCCCGGAAACAGTCCGCGGAGTGACGAATGCCTTTGTCAATCCGGACGCAACATACGTTAAGGCAATTGTTGACGGGGAGTCCTGGATTGTCTCGGAAGCAGCCACTGAAAAGCTAAAACTACAACAACGGGATGTTGAAGTGCAAGCGCGGATTGATGGGGCAGCACTCGTCGGTCGTGAAGTTGAAAATCCGATTACCGGCGAGACACTGCCGATTTTGCCAGCCTCGTTTGTTGACGTTGATAGTGCAACCGGTGTCGTCATGTCGGTGCCTGCTCACTCGCCGGATGACTATATTGCTCTGCAGGAGGTCAAGGCACGGGCTGAGACACTAACCGAATACGGGATCGACTCAGCAATGGTACAGGATCTTGAACCGGTTCCGATTCTTGACATTGAAATGTACGGTGACCTCCCAGCGAAGGATGTTGTCGAGGAGTATGACATCGACTCACAGTCAGATCCAGCCTTAGAAGAGGCCACACAGGAACTGTACAACCGGGAGTTTCATCAGGGGCGATTACACGACCGCTACGGAGAATTCGGTGGCGCAGTAATTGAGGAGGTCCGCGATGAACTTACTGCGCAGTACCAGTCACAGGGAGCGTTCGACCGGATGTATGACTTTGCCGAGGAGGTTATCTGTCGTTGTGGTGGGGATGTTGAAGTTGCGGAGCAGGAAACATGGTTTTTGCGGTACAATGACGACGAATGGGTCCGGAAGGTATCACTTGCTATCGACCAGCTTGAAACCATCCCGGAAAATACACGTGAGCAGTACTACCACACCGTCGATTGGCTTGAGGAGTGGCCATGTATCCGGAATTACGGGCTTGGGACGCCACTACCGTGGGATCAGGAGTTTATCATCGAGCCGCTAAGCGATTCGACGATCTACATGGCGTATTATACAATCGCCCATCGGCTGCAGGAGATTCCCGTTGAGGAGTTAGACCGGGACTTCTTTGATACCCTATTTTATGGTTCACAGGCAGTTGAAGAGGCCAATGAGACGGCGCTAAAACTGCGAGAAGAGTTTGATTACTGGTATCCAGTCGATTATCGCTGTTCGGCAGAAGACCTGATCAGCAATCATCTAACCTTCTTCCTCTATCATCATGCTGAACTCTTTGAGGAGGCCTACTGGCCCGGTGGAGTGACGACAATGGGGATGGGGCTGCTTGAGGGGGAGAAAATGTCCTCCTCAAAGGGCCACGTGATCCTTCCGGGAGAGGCAATCGAGACGTATGGAGCTGATACGGTGCGCTTTTTCCTGCTTAACAGTTCCGAGCCATGGCAGGACTTTGACTGGCGGGATGATCTCGTTGAGTCGACGCACAATCAGCTCACACGATTTTTCAACAACGCGGTCGATCTTATCGATGGCCCTGGTGGGGATCCACAGGAGCTTGAACACATCGACCGATGGCTCCTGGGCCGTCTCCAAGAGACAATCGAAGCCGTTACCGAGGCACTTGAACAGTTCGAGACCCGGACGGCAAGCCAGGAGGCATTTTACCGATTTGAAGAGCATCTTCGCTGGTATCGACGACGGACGGATCTTGATCGACCAGGGGCACGCTGGGCGCTCCGAGAGGTGCTCAAGGCCCGCCTACGACTACTGGCACCGTTTGTGCCATTTTTGGCTAACGAACTCCATGAGCGGTTGACCGGCGAGTCGGCCGAAGAGGCTCCTTGGCCAACCCCCGCGGAGCAATATCGTGATGACACTGTTCTGGCCGGCGAGGGACTTGTTGAGGAGTTAACGGACGACATTGCTGATATTCTAGAGGTAACCGGCGAAGATCCGGAGACAATTCGCATCTATACCGCCGCAGACTGGAAACACGAGGTATTTAGCACCACTGTTGAAACAGGACCCGACCACGGGGCTGTGATGAGCGCGGTTATGAATGACCCGGAGTTACGTGAGCGCGGAGAGGCAGTGAATGACCTCGTCGGCGAGTTGATCGACTTTGTTCGGGGACGTGATGAGAAGACACTGACAGCATACCAAGAGCTTGATGAGAGAAGTGTCTATGAGCAGGCGGCGTCGTTCCTGGAGCGTGAGTTCGATGCAGAAATTAAGATTAACTCCGAGTCTGACGCTACGGATGCGTTTATCGATACGGCCAAGCAGGCGGTCCCATTCCGGCCAGCAGTGCACGTCGAGTAACACCTATCTCGAAACCCGGTAGGCATCTTGGCTGTCCGTACCGGCGAACCCTCTCCCCCGGCTTTAGCCATGGGGTTTCGCGCTACTCAGCTGTCACGACAGGAGTATGTGTATCGGTCATGTGGTGATTACTTCAAAGCCAATAGCTTAGACGGAGCTAATAAGTTCAAGCGTGGTTCCACGGTCCGCATCGGAAGCATTGCGATAGGCAACACGGGCCGTTGCGACATCCTGAATGGCAAGCCCAGTTGAATCAAACACAGTCAAGGCCTGTTGGTCGACATCAATATCGCCGGCGACGACAGCCCCAAGTTCACCAGTGATGTCGGCATCGGTTAGCCGATCGGCTTGCCATGAGACGTTGATTTCGCCGGAGTGAGTGCATTGTTCGTAGTCGTCAATAATGAGCGTACTATCGAGCAGAATCTGCGT
>JBEQBL010000121.1:0-6064 GCA_041639835.1 Salinarchaeum sp. | reverse complement strand
GAGTGCAGAGAACTGTGATTGTGGAGGATATGACGCGCTCCTCCCCTCCCGACTGCGCTGCTTGAGAGACTGTGGTCTCTCTGCGCTGCTCGTTGAGGACGGGGGCTCCGCGCTGTTTTATGCTGAATCGGAGATCCGTGCCCGTATTGATAGTCTCGAACGGCAATACGACGACAACGATCCACCATCCTCGCCAACAGCTGATGAACTTGAAATTGAACTGCTGCGGGCGATTGCCGAACTAGAATGGGTTATCGGCGAGCGAGAGACACCAGAAGAGTTTCCAAGCGACGAATAAGGTACGTACTGAAGACCAATTCACTGGCTTCTGTGTGAAAGAAATTGGGCCCTATGCTGGACTCATTCTCTGAATCGGCGGTTTGACCTAGTTGGCGTTACGCGGATTTTTGCGGGCCAGTTCTGTACCACAGATTGGGCAGCGGTCGTGCTGCTCATCAAACTCCCGACCACAGCCTTGACATTGGAACAGCCAGTCCCGTTGTTCGGTAATGCCCTCCCGAGCGATCACCTCAACATCGACCTCAAGCTGTTCGGCAACATTCTGCATCGCATAGTCATCGGTCACCAGTGTGCCGCCCAGCTCAAGTGCAGCGGCAATCAACCGCATATCCGTCTGTGAAAGCTCCTCCTCATCACCGGAGGCAGCGGCGGTCCGACGGACGTGTTCGACGGTATCCTGCTCAGGGATATGAATGTGCATGCCAGCCCCTTCCATCGCATCAAACCGGTAGGCGCTTTCTCCCTCTAATTCCTCATGGACCATCGGGATGCTCGCGCTTTCCTTTTCGGTGTGATACTCGTTAATAAACGCCGAGGAATCGAGAACGTGCATTACTACAATTGAACGACAAGATGATCTCCAACTGACTTGACCAGCCGCTGAGGAATGATATACCGGCCTTGCGGATCAGTTTCAAAATCGAGATCGGCTCCATTGCTTTCCGGCGAGACGACTAGATCTTCGAGACGCCCACTTTTGATGTCCATCGTGACGTTATACAGGGATCCGACCTCGGTGCCGTTATCACCGATGACGGTCTTCTCCGAGAGTTGTTTGGCGAGGATTTCCTGCATGAGATTTCGTTTTTCGTCTAATGATATAAACGCCACGGGGTCGCAGGCGATATGTATCGACACAGTTCCTCCTGCCACCGGCGATGCACTGGGACGCTGGGTCCCTGCGATGCCATGGCTAATTCACTCGGGAATGCTGTGGCCGCGTGACGATGGACTTAACTGGCGGGCAGCGAACCTCTACGCACGGATCTTCTCCGGTGGGACACATGTCGGATATGAACTCAAACGCTGATATGACTGCTTCGGGGGCGGAGGCCGATCAACTCAGGACTCCGATTGCTGCCGTGCTGGGCCACGTTGATCATGGGAAAACAAGCTTACTTGATCGAATCCGCGGTTCAGCCGTTGTTGAGGGCGAGGCGGGAGCGATCACGCAACACATTGGTGTGACAGCCGTCCCGCTGACGGTCATCTCGCAGATCGCTGGTGAACTTGTCGATCCTGATGACTTTGATCTTCCTGGGCTGTTGTTTATTGACACGCCTGGCCATCATTCCTTTACCACACTTCGATCTCGAGGCGGAGCCCTTGCGGACATTGCCGTCTTGGTTGTTGATGTGACTGATGGGTTTCAGCCACAGACCGAGGAGGCAATCGATATTCTGAGTCGCACCGAGACGCCGTTTATTGTTGCGGCCAACAAGATCGATACTGTCCCGGGATGGAACTCCACCGAAGGGGCGCCAATTCAAGAAACCTATCAGGCACAGTCTGACCGCGTTCGATCAGAGCTTGATGAGCGACTGTACGAGTTGATCGGAGAACTCAGTGACGCTGGGTTTTCGGCGGATCTGTACTGGCGCGTACAGGACTTTCAGGCCAACGTTGGTGTAGTCCCAATTAGTGCCATTACCGGTGAGGGAGTCCCCGATCTTCTTACAGTCATGATTGGCCTGTCACAGCGTTACATGCGCGATCGCATGGCGATTGATATTGACGGCCCGGGAGTAGGCACCGTCCTTGAAGTGAAAGACGAGAAGGGCTTTGGCACGACCGTTGATGTTGTCCTGTATGATGGCACGCTTACCGTCGATGACACCATTGTTGTCGGGGGCGAGGGTGACCCGATTGTCACCGATGTACGAGCGTTGCTAAAGCCACAGCCACTTGCGGAAATTCGCACTGAGCGACAGTTCAAACAGGTTGACTCGGTCGCGGCGGCTGACGGCATCAAGGTTGCTGCCCCGGATCTCGCAGAGGCAATGGCAGGAGCTCCATTGCGGGTTGTCCGTGATCGCGCCGTTGAGGATGTAGTCGCCGAGGTAAACGCTGAACTTGCCGAGGTGGCCGTTGAACCCGGTGATCAAGGAGTTGTTGTCAAAGCCGATACGCTGGGTAGTCTTGAAGCCGTCGCAACAACGCTTGATGAGGAAGACATTCCGATTGTTCGTGCTGATGTTGGACAGATTGCCCCGCGTGACATTTCCGTTGCCAGTACCGCCAATGACCCCAAACATCAGGCAATCCTTGGGTTCAATGTCGGAGTCCTTCCCGGAGCGGCGTCCGAACTTGATGAATCGGATGTCGATGTGTTCCGCAGTGACGTTATTTATGAGCTGATTGAGGAATATCAATCGTTTGTTACTGAACGTGAACAGGCGCAACAACAGGCTGTTCTTGAAAATATCACCCGTCCTGCTCGATTTCGCATTCTTGAGGACCATGTCTTCCGTCAGTCAGATCCGGCTGTCGTTGGCGTGGAAATTCTCTCCGGGACCCTCCGTCGCAACACACCTGTTGGAATCTTCAATAATAACGACCCCGAGCGTGTCGGCCAGATCAAGGGTATCCAGGAGCAGGGCGATGACGTTGAACAAGCCCGATATGGTAACCGCGTTTCGGTAGCCATTGATGGACCAACGGTCGGTCGTGATATTGTCGAAGGTGATGAGCTCTGGGCAATGCTTCCTGAAAAGCACGCCAAGATCCTTGAACAGGAACTGGCGGATGATATCCCTGGCGATGAACGCGAAGCACTTAATCAGTATCTAGACCACCACCGCCAGCGTGACCCCTTCTGGGGAAAGTAGTCAGCAAAACGGCATCCGTTGTTACTGGGCCGTTGGTGGCACGTTGCCGTTAATTGCCTGTTTGACCTGTAAGGCCGCTGATGCGGCCAGTCCGCGTGCGACTTCCTGACGATTTTCCTCATCGACAATGTGCTCTGCCTCGGAGTTGAGATCCTCCTCTGCGGGAGCAAACCCGGCACTAACGGGGTGTCCAACCGGTGGCTGGACGGCAATCCGGGCTTGTGGCCCGCCGGCTCCGGCGTCAATGTCGATATCAACCGCATATTCATCCGGTAAATAGGTCCGTGTCTCAGCCGCGATCGCAGAAATATCCTGCCGCAACCGATGCTTCTGATCGGTTGTTAACTCAGGAAGGTCCGATTGTGCCCGCTTTCCCGCCGGAGTTACCGACGGTAGCCCCGCATATGGCGTATTGCCATTCATAGTGATTTTAATACGGCAAGCCTCGGTATAAAAGATTCGGCCTCCGCAACTCGTTATGTGGTAAATGTGTCTTCCTGCGGTCTCCGTTTTGGGGCACTATCCTGTCGTTAACAACGGCTGTACCCGTCCATAGACTGCCAGGACGGCCGCACAACTGTAGCCATCGTGTTTTTTATCGATTGTCGCAACGCGGGTTTGTGGCTCCTCAAAGGTCCCTGCTCGAAGGTCCATTCCGAACTGGATTCCTTGTGTCGCCTGGTCGGTGACTACCGGTGTTGGTGCCTGATCGGCCGCTTCGTAGAAAATACCGGTTTCGTCATCTCGCCGTGCCCATGCTAACACTGCTGTCGCCGGCCCGGTATCTGCAGTTGCGATTGCACTGACAACATGGAGGCGTCCACCAACAGGGCCCAAGCTTGGGGCCGTGTTAATTTCCTCAATTGATGCTTTTGCCGGAATCACCGAGGAGAGTGTCACGAGATTGTACTGATGGACGTTTGCTGCGCTTAGTGCAGCATCCTTTGCGGCAAGGGCCGTTGGCCCGGTTCCCGTCCCCCATACAACGCGAATCGGCTCCATCTCACCTCGCGGTAGCATGGGGGTGGTGTTCAGTCTTTTCGATTCTCTCATGGGTGGGACCTTGACCTGTTCGGAGCGATGCGTTTACAATCAATGATTACAAACCGACGTTCGTTTATGAGTTACTCGTATGACCGCGGCCAAGTCGAAGACTTCGGTCGCTGGCAGGAGTTCTCTCCGGGCATGTGGGCCTGGCTTCTACACAAGTTCACGGGCTGGGTGCTCATTGGATATCTCGTGATCCACATTGCTGTATTAAGCACGATTATCCCTGCCCAGGACGGCGTGACACTTGGAGGCCAGGATCTCTACACGGCCGTGCTTCAGGGGCTTGAGGGACTGCTTATCGTCCGACTCCTGGAAATTGGACTCGTGGCATCGATATCGTATCACACGCTTAATGGCATCCGGCTGCTTCTGATGGATGCCGGGATCGGCTATCGCTATCAGCGCGAGGGCTTTTATGCCTCACTCTGGATCACCGCTGTTGTCGTTATCGCTAGCATCCCGACGCTGATGGGGGGACTATAACATGAGTCAACGCCGACCCTCAACGTTCAACAACCAAGGTATCAGCTGGATTCTCCACCGTATCTCAGCTGTTGTACTTATTTTTGTTCTTGCTGGACACTTCATCCAACAGCATATGATTAATCATGCCTATGAAATTCAAATCGGTGACACCGTCGCCCGGATGAGTGATGTTAGCTACTTCGCGGTGATGTGGCTGTTCCTTGCTGTCGGAGCATTTCATGGGCTCAACGGCGTGTATCAAGCAAGCATTGGCGAGGGTATGAGCGGGCGAAAAAAGCAAGCGATTAAGTGGTCGCTTACGTTCTTAGGAATCGTGATGATTGTCCAAGGAACCCGTGTTGCATGGGCCATGACTGGGGGTGGATTTGCATGAGTGGTGCTGACGGTGTCAACACGGCACATGACAATCACGAGGCGCATGGCATTGATACCACGACAGCTGATGATACGGCCGCGCTGACAATCTTCCGGTATAACCCGGAGTCGGATGAGGAACCCCATTATGAGGACTTTGAGGTTCCCGTCGGTGACGGAACAACCGTTCTTGATACGTTGTTACATATTCGTGACCACGTTGATTCGTCGTTATCGTTCCGACATTCGTGTCGTCAGGCGGTCTGTGGCTCCGATGCGATGTTTATCAACGGCAAACAACGATTAGGGTGTAAGACACAGATTGCCGATCTTGAACAGCCGGTCCGCATTGAACCCTTGCCCGGGCAGGATGTTCGCAAGGATCTGGTCGTCGATATGACGGACTTCTACGAACGCATGGAAGCCGTCGAACCTGATGATCAGAAACTTGAGGCCCCGGGTGGTGATACAACATACGAGGATCTTGAACAGCGCCGACAGAGCCCGGAAAACCGTGAGAAAATCAAACTCTCAACCCGGTGTATCCAGTGTGGTGCCTGTGTTTCTTCCTGTACCATCGCGAAAGATCCCGAGCAGTACCTTGGGCCGGCGGCGATTAACAAGGCCTACCGGTTTATTGCCGACGAGCGTGAGCCTGATGAACTTAATGACCAGCGGATGGAATTAGTTGAGCAGTCAAACGGTGTCTGGCGATGTCAGACCCAGTTCTCCTGTACGGAAGTCTGTCCCAAGGATATTCCGCTGACTGAGCACATTCAACGGCTCAAACGTGAATCAGT
Source organism: Salinarchaeum sp. (assembly GCA_041639835.1). Taxonomy (GTDB): domain Archaea; phylum Halobacteriota; class Halobacteria; order Halobacteriales; family Salinarchaeaceae; genus CAZFMU01. Next base: position 246 of record JBEQBL010000121.1, on the reverse strand, counting down.
CAAGCAACGGCTGAAGTTTTGGTAATCGGCACTGTCTCCGACCGGAGTACGCCATTTTGCGTTTCTGTTCGACACCCTCGAAACTGTACCCTTGAGAGACTTCCCACGATGGCCGCTTGCTCAGCTCTTTTCCTGCTGCTGGGCCTGTTCGATTGCCTCCTCCAGTTCGTCGGTCTTGGGTCGCCGTTCAACCCGCTCATCAACCTCTTCAACCAGCTCAAGGACCTGGTCGACTTCCTTGCTGAC
>JBEQBL010000120.1:0-6074 GCA_041639835.1 Salinarchaeum sp. | reverse complement strand
AGGCGAAAGCCCACCCCTTCAGGGGGGTGGATGAAGCCGACATGATATGCCACAAACCACGTGACATAGGCTGGTTGTAATCCTACCATTTATTCTATTGGAGAGGTATAACGCGGTAGACGTGCGGCATGCTGCTGTGGGGAACGTGCTCATGCTCAAGACGGCAACGAGTGCGTCACAACACACTACACACAACTCACCCACCTTCGCAGCCCAACCAGCAGCGGTTGGCATGTCACCAGATAGGACTCCCCTCTTGTGGCTGCAACGGGGAGGTGGGCCGATGGCCCGGCCTGCTGCTCACGATGCTGGACGCCCGTGAGTGCCGCTCCCGTCAGGGAGAGCAACACCGAGCGGATACCAAAACTGCCACACCCTGTAAGGAGCTGAAGGTGCATCAGCGAACCCGCAAGTTCACAGCCGGGGTGATCCAACCGGGATTACCCGCGGAGGAATCTTCGCCCTTCAGGGCGGAGAGGAAGTCAGCGCTTTGGATGGCTCCTGTGTGCCTCTGCTTCCTCGATGCTCCTGTAAGAGTTAAACCGTCGGCTGTCATCCAACTTGGTATGAAGGAATCAACCTTGGAGATCCTCCGATGTCCAATGGACAAAAGCGAACTTGAACTTGAGGCAACCGAGCGTGATGATGATGAAATTCTTGAGGGCACCCTGATCTGTGCGGAATGCGGTGAGCGATATCCAATCGAGGATGGCATTGCTAACCTTCTGCCACCGGACATGCGCGAAGATGCTCCGGCCTGAGTGAGGGGAAGTTTTTTCGACACCCCAATCCTGCCTCCATATGTGGACGAACTGATCGTTGAGTTCAACCGGGACGGGATGGATACGATCACTCCGGAGACAGCTACCTTTGAGACCAACGGAGAGTTCACACTCCACTTTCAAACCCATGGCCGTCCAGCACGAGCCTATCTCCGACTGGATGGTGACTTGGCGACAGTCGCCTCGCTGCCCGATCACGATTATTTAGTTACCCCGGAGGAACCGGTGACGGTCCCTGTGGCCTTTCAGGCCGAACCAACGGCCGTTACCGGTACCCTTACTATTGAGACCGGGTATGGCGCGACAGGACAAACAATTACAATTGACGTTGACCCTGACCGCCGGCCGGATGTGGAGCCGACGCCTGCCTCGACCGAGCAGGACGATCCGTCGACAACGGCGTCATCCGATGGCTGGCAGTTCCAACCTAATTTCCGTATTATTGCCATTCTCGCTGCATCGGTCCCGGCCGTTGGTGCGGTTGCCTTAGCGCTTCAGAACATCGGCACGCATCCCGTGGTTGTTATCGGGTCCGCATTGGTACTCGCAACCGTGATCCTTGGTCTTGGCTATCTCCTTGTTATCCCAACTCCCCGGTGATCCAGTGGCTACCCAATCAGCATGGGCACTATGATAGCCACTGATCCGGCGTTGTTCCGGAGTCGATGTTTCCTCACTGTGATGACAATCCGATCGGCGTGGTGCGTTCACATTCCGTAACACACCGGGGCGGGCTACTCCTGCGTGGCTGGTTCGAAAATCCCGTCCTCATCAGCCAGTTTCGCTCGTAGGTACCGGGCTCGGTACCGATTACCGCCGTTGTCAACAGCCGCCTCTCGGATACTCCCTACATCGCCGTCGGCCACCGCGTCAAGCAACTCGTTTAGATGGTCTCGTTCAGTTGGAGTAAGTGATATCGTATACTCCTGTGTGTGTTCTTGTTCACTTGCTTGCCACCGCCGGGCAGCAGCCACTGCCAGTTCACAGGGTTCACGACAGGGGAAGGCACCATGCCCTCGATCAACGCCCACTGGGTGTTGTTCATCATACTCCCATTCTCGACGCTTGAGACACTGCGAGTCTGTGCAGCATGCCTCAGCAACCCATTCGACAGCGTCCGGTGGGAGGTCTCCATCTAAGTCGAACTGTCCGACGCGCCGATCAAGACTTGCCTGCCAGTGGGTGACCACAAGCTGGTCGGTACGCTCCTGATACCAGTTGGTGACTGTTGCCGGATAGATTCGATCGAGTGCCTTGAGTAGTGTCTCTCCGGAGAGGTCGGCCATGATCCAGCCACTGCGTAATGTCGGGGCCGTCTTGAGGGGTCGGTAGCGACCATCTGCATCGGTCTTGACAAACTGATGGAGCTCATCCGCTGTCAGCGTCCTTAGCGTCTCGGTGTCAGCGTCGGTATCGTCCTGATGACAGAGTGTGTACCGTCGCTGTCCGTCGTCGGTTAGTGCTGTCGTAATCACAAGTTCGCCCCAGGTTGTCTCAATACCAGACTCTAAGGCGTGATAGCGATCATACACCGACGCCATCATCGTCGTTTCGACGGTCGCACCTGCGATGGGGGCCCGTTCAAGCAGTCGCAGAAAGGCCCTGCCGTCATCGTCACTGGTGACTTGCCGCGTCCAGTAATACCAATCTGTTACACATGCCGGGTGATCAGCGATAGCCGACCGAAGAGCCTCCGTCGAGGCGACCACATACGTTTCGCGTGGTGTCTCGACTTGATAGCCGGAGGCAGTTGTTGTTATTCGGAACTGATCCTGTTCAATCTCATCACGGGCAATGACTGCATCGCCGGCTGCGGCCTGTACGGCTGCCGGAACCGTCAGGGCAACGTCCATTTAAAATTCCTCCGAGAGCTGTTCCGGTGATATGCTGTCGACTGCCATTCCGGATGTGGCAGACGACTCGATACTAGCGCCGGCATCGCTTGCCCGCTCGCAGATCACTGTTGCGACGGACGGGTGGGTTCCAACGGCCCCGCCATACCAGACGGTTGTGTCACCAACAACCCCTGGCACCGGATAGCCTCGTGAGTGATCGGCCCCTGTGGCTGCTTGCAGGCTCATATCCTCGGGGATATCCTCGCGGGTATGGTACCCATCGGCAATAAACAGTGGCACAGCGACGACCGTATCTGTATCAAACCGGTCGGCAATAGCATCAACCTCCGGTGGTTCATCCATATATAATGCCTCGACCGCCGCGAATCGATCACGGTTGCGAAGCCGGTCGACATGATATTCAATGGCCTTTGCCGAGTGTGTACTGCGCTCGGTTCCATGCCCAATGACCGCTAGTCCGGCCTCGGGACCAATCTCCGCATTGCCGGTAATTGCTGCTGCCCGTTGGATGATCACGTCAGTCATTGCTGGATGTGTCCCAACTGGTCCACAGTAATGCACCGTCTTGTCACCGGCAAGTGCTTGATGCGTTGTTGGCGTTGCTGACACACCATCCGTTGATCCCCACGCCTCCGGGTCCCACTCCGCAAGGCCAAGTTCACGTGGGAGGACAGTCCGGGTGTAATAGCCCTCACTGACAAACAGCGGCACCGCGTAGACTTCCTCAGCCGCAATTGTTGGCAGCACGTCCCAGACATATGGCTCTTCCTTCCAGCCCCCAACGACAACTTCCTCAAATGCCCCGGTCTCGCGAATGCGCTTGGCATGGGCAAACGCCGGAGCGCTGGAATCCGGGTTCTTGAGTGACCCGTGCATTAAAACGAGCAGTGCTGGCATCGCCTCCGGTTTGGCGGCGGTTCCCTTAGGTACTTCGACGTGCCGATACTCCCCATCGGAATGGCTTTGTCGGCGCTTCTGATATCGATGATATGGCCGACCGATCGCTTGCGGATCGCACCCGACAGGCTGTGCAAGCATGGCCATTTGTCCACGAGGCCCTTCGTGCTGACGTGGTTAATTATCGGGCTGTTGCCCGGGCTATTGATGTTTCCGGAGATGTCGATGCAGTAGCTACTGCCATTCGGCGATATGCAGAGGAGTTAGCCCCGGTCGCTGAGGACTCTGATCCGCCGACAATCAGAATTGAACGCCCTGTTCGGATTACAACTGCCCCCGACGCGACCGGACTGCTGTCTGTTGGCGACACTACCGTCCAGTCGGGAACTGATGGGGCCGCTGCCGCATTGCTCGTGTCACGGGGCCATGCGTATCCCCCACGTCAACTTGCCGCGGACATCCTTGCTCTTGAGACAAATGACCTCACTCCACAGGCTGTTGGGCTTGGCCAGACAACAGCGGTCATTGTCGTCGCACAGACCGATGGCCCGGACGCAATTCGCGTCCTTGAGGACTCGAGTTATCCCTCTCCCGGCTGAGAGTGACTGGCGACCGACGGGTTCAAACCGCTGCCGGAGATATGCACCAGCGATGACACTCCGCGTGACCAACACGCTGACTGGGGAAGTAGAGCCATTTGAGCCACTTGGTGAGGATGTCCGGCTCTACCTGTGTGGGCTAACGACCTCTGACCCCGCCCACTTGGGACACGCGCGAGCCTGGGTCCATACCGACATCATTCACCGCTGGCTTGAATATCAGGGGTATACTGTCCGTCATGTTGAGAATTTCACCGATGTCAACGAGAAAATCGTAGCCCGTGTCGGTGAGGACGGCCCCGATGAGGAAGCAGTCGCTCAGCGATACACGCAGGAGTTTCTTAATGTCATGCGAGCATTAAATCTCAAGCGAGCCACGGTCTATCCACGTGTTTCCGATCATATTGATGAGATCATTAGTATGATCGAGACCCTCATCGAACGGGGCTATGCCTACGAATCAAACGGCTCGGTGTATTTTGATGTGACTGCCTTTGAGGAGTACGGGAAACTCTCAAATCAGGATCTTGAACAGATCCAAGCCCAGGGCAATCCGGATGAACAGGCGGAAAAACGTCGCCCTGAGGACTTTGCCCTCTGGAAAGCCGGTGGTGTTGCCCCGGCGGATATTGACGAGCACCGACATGAGGCGGCGGCCCCTGCCGAGGAAGCCTGCACACAGGCGCTTACCTGGGAGTCACCATGGAGTGAGGGGCGTCCAGGCTGGCATATTGAATGCTCGGCGATGTCGACAACATATCTTGATGCGCCGTTTGATATTCACGTCGCTGGTGAGGACCTTGTCTTCCCGCATAATGAAAATGAGATTGCCCAGGCCGAAGCGGCGACCGGGGCTCCGTTTGCTCGGTACTGGCTTCATGTTGGGCTCCTTGAAACCGAGGACAAGAAAATGTCCTCCAGTCTCAGGAATTTCTTTACCGTTGAAAACGCGCTTGCGGAGTTTGGCCCCGGTGTGATTCGGACCTTCCTCCTGTCAACAACCTATGCTGATAAACAGACCTACTCCAAGGCGGCCCTTCAGGAGGCAACTGAGCGATATGATCGCCTCACCCGTGGCTACGAGCAAGCCATAGAGATGGCCGATTGTCCTGCCGCTGGCTCAAAGGTGACCGACCAAGCTCTTCGAGAAGCCGTTGCCACAGCACGGGGCGCATTCAAAACCGCGATGAATGATGATTTCAATACCCGTGAGGCCCTTGCGGCCCTTGATGAACTGACAACGGCGGTGTTCACACATACCAACGATCGCACGCGATATGACTATCAGGGACTTCGGCGGGCGATCAAGACATTTGACGAGTTCGGTGGCGCTGTCCTTGGGCTTCCCTTTGGGACCACGACTGACGACAGTGATATTCACATTGCCGAGGATCTCGTTGAGCTTGTGCTAGAACTTCGAGAGGCCGAACGTGAGGCTGGTAATTACTCGCGGGCTGATGACCTTCGGGACTCTCTGCAGGATCTTGGTATCGATATTGAGGATACGGACGACGGTCCGACATACCGGTTTTGAGGACCGTCAGTTACCCTCCCCCCGGTTGGAGCTTTTTATTCTGTCTTTGGTCGAGATGGTCTCCGACAGAAAAATTGTTGAAATCTCTGGATTCGATTCACCGGCGGTCCAAGGCGGGTGCCACGGGGCGTGACCCTGAGGCTGTTGACCTTCGCGGTGCTCGGGCACGCAATGTCGTGAGTGACGGCATGACCATCGATGTGAAGGTCACCTCGACTCACATGAAATTGCCCGACTTCCCTATTCCCGCAGGCCAGGAACTCATCGAACCAGCTCTCATCGGCGCACTGGAAGAACGTGAGACTCACGCACTCAGTGCTGTACAGGACACTGTTGAAGATAATGAGAACGGCTGTGCCGCGTCGGCCGTGTACGCTGATGATCCGTACGCCAATCATAATGCCTA
>JBEQBL010000119.1:0-6097 GCA_041639835.1 Salinarchaeum sp. | reverse complement strand
GAGAGCATCAGTGGTGAGGACAGCAGTCGCTGAAAGCCCCCATACGTGAGTGTCTCGATGAGTTCGCGTATATCGACATCCGTGTTAGCATACGCTTCACGGCCAAAGGCAAGGACAGCATTCGGTCCAACGATCACCTTGCCATCCGTGCGGCGTGTGTAATGCACCCCAAGGAAGGGAAGTTCCGGGTTCGGCGTCGGATAGATCATTGTTTGACAAAGATCCGCGCGTTCCGGCCGCAGTTCATAGTATTCACCGCGAAACGGGACTACCTGGTAGTGCTCACCAACGCCAACTTGGTGTGCGAGTGTGTCCGCGTACAGTCCCGCCGCATTAACAAGATACGACACATCGAAGCGACCGTTGCCTGTCTGTATATGATACCCCTTGGCTGCGTGGGAGATGGTGGTGACCTCGTAGCCAGTATAGATGGTCACCCCCAGATCACGGATCTCTCTTGCAAGCGCGTACACATACTGCTCGGCATCAACAGAGGCAGCCTCCGGGGCGTACAGGGCCGCTTGGCCCTCCGCATATGGCTCATGCTCCTGAATTGCCGCCTGTGACTGCAGGAGTTCGTACGTGACGCCGTTTGCTTTGGCCTGCTTGGCCAACTCATGTAGTCGGGCCTCCTCCTCGTCGTCTGTTGCAACAACGAGGACGCCATATTCCTCGCAGGGAACCCCGTGTTTCGCGCAATAGGCCTTCATCCGCGTGGTGCCTTCGGTGGCAAATCGTGCTTTCTTCGAATCCGGCGGATAATTGAAACCAGGATGTAAGACGCCGGAGTTTCGCCCACTTTGGTGTGCGGCAAGGTGATGTTCCTTCTCAAGGACGGCAATGTCGAGTGCAGTCTTCTCCGCGAGATGCTTGGCGACAGAAAGCCCGACACAGCCGCCACCGACGATAGCGACATCGTGGCGCATCATACGTACCTGTAAGTGGATTTATTACAGCCGCGAATATATATGATGGTTGGTGCAGGCTTGGGGCATCCGCCTTTTACAGCGGTAGCGAGGCGAAAGCCCATCGGCTTTAGCCGTGTGGAGGCTGTCGGAGGCGGTCACTGGCAATGATCACAGTGGTGTGAGTACATGCTAGAAATCACGTGGGTTGGGAGTCCAACTCTCATTGGTACAGAAGAAAACAGCTTTCGTAGGACATTGTAACGGTCGTCATGGGTCTTCTGTACACCTCACCCGAAAGGATCACATTGTGGGGAGCGACGCCGAAAGGTGTTCGGCCATCGCGAGGCCATCCTGGTATCGGTCGATAATAGCCGTTTGATGCTCCTGGCATCCAAGAATACTGACCGCACCGCCGGCGACCGGGATAACAGGATGAGGAGGACACGTTACCGCAAGTTGACAACTCGGACATCCAAGCCCGCCTGCTGGTGGATGATCAAGCAGTTGATAATCGGCCGTGGTGGTAAGGCCGCAGGTTGAGGCAAACTGATCGCGATGCTCCGGACACCCGACAACCGGAACCCGCAACTGGTCAAGCAACAGCACTGACCGGGAGGTCGGTCCGCCGGTCTGCAATGCCTGCTCACACGCATGACAGTCAATTGCCAGTGCCTCTGCCGCCGTCTCGGCATCCCACTCCGACCCTGCGTCCGAGGACATATCCATGGATACGGGACCACCGGGCAAAGGTGTGTGGGTCGGCCGGCTTCTCCGCCGCGAATAGATCGGCGGAGATAGTCGATGGGAATGGCACAGCAGGCTGGTGGACCATCCCATCGAGCACATATCAGCGTGGATCGGCAGTTGACAGTCAACTCAAATGGGGACGGTTTATATCAAAGCCTAATCCCGCGCATCGGTCCATTGCCTACGGATCGATGAAGCGACATGTCCGTCGTCCACGCGGCTCCAACAGGTTGTCGTGGCTGATATCAGCCATGCACAGTTCCGTTTGGGGGCACATGTTATCGATTGTCGGGAACATGCACAAGGGCTTGACCCCCGTGCGGTTCACACTCCGTCTCTTGTGACGTTGCGGCGACGCGACCCACCGGTTATGCTCTTATTGCGTACGGTCGGTTTGTGACGGCAACAGTCGATACACACGTCCACGATAACGTCCAGACGACTGTGGTTAATGGATCTCTTTCCGGATTTCAATTTCTCTTGGTGTGACATCAGATACCTGTCCGCTAATCGGAGCATGGTGGGCGATACTGAACCCATGTCTATCCTCAACGGAATCAGCAATAACCTGCCCTTTGTCCACTAGATCACCAAATTCGACGGTTGGCTCGGATCTGGCAATCAACTCTGCATAAGCCTCGTTTGTGACAATTGGAACATGTACGCGATCCGGATTAACTGGTTCCGGGTCTTTCATATGGCCATCCAATGACCATGTCAATTGATCGCGAACATCGATACGGCCATTCCCGTAGGTATGTTCAGCTACTGTCGTCTTATCAAGCAATAACACACAGTTGGTGTGTTTCCGGATTCCGTAACGGTCAGCTGGACGCTGAATTTTGAAGCACCATCCTGGCCCACCATCGACAAATACCCGGTCGTCCCCGAGGGTATCCTGATCAATACCGGCCGCCTCAAAGAGGGCCGCCACGGACGTCCCAATCGGTGCATCAAACATCCGGTGGGGGACTCGGCTTCCATCGCTACGGTACCCGTCTATATGCACGTACTTTCGTAAGACCGGCTTATTATCCTTGAGTGCTTGACAGATATTGTGAATGGTCTCAGTATTCTGCACAACCCAACCGCAGTCTATCGGGAGGTCTTTTCCAAGGACTGTATCCGCTGTTTTCTGCATGAGGACATTTTCCATCCCGATTTCGTAGGTATCCTCGGTGTACGCAAACACAACTCCGGACTCGGAACTCACATTGATTGGCAGGTCTGCTGGGTGATATACCGTACCGTCGGTCGCCTCCTCAAGTGAGCGCAACCATGGATCTCGGTCGACTGCTTTTGCGCCAATAACAATCCGCTCGAACGTTGATTCTAATAAGTGATCGAAAAATGCAGCAAGCTCCTCTGCATGCGTGTCACCCAGCCACTTATCGATGTAGCAGTTTGGTTCACTCTCCTGGTGGTTGACCAGCAGTGAATGAATGTCATCAACCTGCTCCCATTTGACGTACGTGGGGAAGCCGCCCCCGCCGGCACCGGACACCCCGGCTTGCTGAAACACCGGCGCGAATTCGTCTGGCTCAACCGACGCAAACGGATGAGAACTCATGCCATGTACAGATGGCTGAACAGACAAAACCGTTCTGCCGGATGCTCTATTTTCCGGTCTCCCGACGAGCACGACGGGGACAACAGTGTCGCCGATATCATGGACCAGTTGTTGGTAGTTCGACTTTTATCGAGAGCAAAACACGCAAGCTGGCGTTTCACGTGCAGGTAACATGAATTCGTATATACAGTGTGAAAGCGTTCGGGGCTGGTCAGGCAGATTTCGCGATGTAATCAGTTCGACAACCGGAACGCATTCAGAAGGCAACTATCTGGTATTACTCATTCCACCGTCGACAACCAGTGACTCGCCGTTGACATAATCACTCTGGTCTGAAGCTAAGAACAGTGCAGCGTCGGCGACATCCTCGGGGGCTCCAAACCGGCGGGATGGGATCGATTGCCTGTACTGCTCACCGTGCTCGGTGCCGATAATTTGGACATCCTCTGTTGTCATTTTTGTCTCGATAACGCCGGGGTGGATCGCGTTGACACGAACGCCTGATGGGCCAAGTGCATCTGCAAGCGCGTAGGTCATAAGCCGCACTGCACCTTTCGAGGTGCAGTAGGTGACGTACTCGCCGGTGCCGGAGAGGCCGGCAACACTGGAGATGTTGATAATACTTCCCCCATCACTGTCTGCCATCCGTGTGCCGGCCACTTGGGCCCCAAAGAACACGCCCTTGACGTTGATATCCATGAGCTGGTCAAACTCCGCCTCGGTCACCTCAAGGACATCCTCACTGCGGAAGATACCGGCATTATTGACCATTATGTCGACGCCACCGAACGCCTCGGCTGCCTCAACCGCCGCTTCAAGATCGCTTTTTGTTGTCACATCACAATCAACAAACGTTGCATCAGCCTGCGTTTCAGCCGTAATAAGTTCATGTGTTGGGACACCGCCGCCTCGTGGCGTTTCCTGAATATCGGCGACAACAATATCTGCACCCTCCGTAGCGAACGTTTTCGCCATCGCCCGACCATTCCCACTTGCTGCGCCTGTGATTACTGCAGTCCTGTTTGTTAACATGGAACGTTTCACATGTGTTGACTAACGACACTAACGAATGTTATGGCTATTTTCACCTGATGCAACCGAATCCGCTGCAGTTTCATCTGGAACATCATGGGCTACGGCTTCGGTATCGCGGATACGGACCGTCACGATACTGCCCGTGGGGTCGTTGTCATCAAGCAGTAACTCGCCACCAAGTTGCGTAACGGCCCACTTGACAAACCATAATCCAACACCCCGACCGTGCTGAAGCTGTGTCTCGGCTCCATCAGCCAGAACAGCCTTTTCACGGTCCGGAATACCGGGACCATTGTCTGCAATAATGATCTCGACAGTGGCCTCATCGTACGGTCGGACGGTTATCTCAACGTGGGGAGTTGACTGCTCAGTGTGGCTGAGTGCATTCTCAACCAGTTCCGAAAGCAACTGTGTGATGACATCGGGATGTGAGGAGATCAGTAGTGTCTCCGGACAGTCTAGCACAATCTTAGCTGCACTAGTCTCGGTCCGATGCTGCTCAACGGTGTCTTCGACAACAGCAACAACATCAATCTGTTCAGGCGGGTCAGTACTTGCCTGCATCACTTTCTCCGCTTCCCGTGCCTTCGTACTGAGTTCGATAAGCTCACGGGCACTGTCACGCACCTGCATCCGTGAGGTCTCATCAGGGATGTGCTCAGCATGGGCAAGCACGATATCCAGTCGATTTCGAACATTGTGCCGTAAAATCCGGTTAAGCACGGCCAACCGCTCTTGCTGCGTCTGTTGATCAGTGACATCGCGGAAGACAATAGCCCGAGTCCCGCGATCTCCCGACCCGGTAGTACCGTTATCCGCAGCACCGACGCCTGACACGCTGTATTGGAACTGCCGCCGTCCCTGTGTTGTCTCAAGCGACACCAGTCCTGTTGATCCTGCCGAAAGATCAGTTGCCTGTATATCATCGATTACGGACGTGAGTGCGCTCCCAATTAGACTCTCTGCTGGTCGTCCCAGCACGGTGGTCGTTGTCTCATTGACATCGATCACATATCCCTCCCAGTTAACAACGACAACCGCTTCCTGAAGCGCCTTGACAACACGGCGGCGGGCGACAGATTCCGATGCAGGAAATTTGGATAAAAGTGGATACCATCGAATCGCGCCGGCAAAGAGCATCCCGGATATAAACAATCCAGCGGCAAACCCAGGGCTAGCTAAGGTTTCAAAGTTAGTCGCAAGCCCAATGTAAGGCGCGGTGATGGCTGCTAGCAGAATAAGAATCTGCTGTTTTGACAGAAGAGCATGCGTTCGGCTTAGCTGGAACAACACATAGGCCGCATAGACAAGCAGTGCTAACGGATACAACAGCGTGAGAAAAATAAAGAGAATTAGCATGATCGCTAGCGGGTCCCGCAATGATTCAGGCGGTTGAGTCACAGTGACAACAGCCAAGGTCCCAATCAGTAAGACGGGCAGCGTAAGTCCGGAGATAAGCAGTATCCGTCGTCGTGTTAATCCGGTATCACGACTTGCGTACCCAAGCACGTAGACGGTCCACGCGCCTGAAGTGAGAAACGCAAGGACAAGGCCCACAGCTTCAAAGGCGCCAACTAATGTCTGAGTTGCCGTGACGCTTGCAAGTCGCGCCCCGGTAGCAACCACTGCCCACATAGTTACCATTCCGAGAGTTACCGCAAACGCTGGTCCATTCGGTCGGTGACGGTGTTGCATGGCGATAGCCGCCACCCAGCCTAACAGTATCGCTGCAGCAGTACTGAGAACAATCGTTACAATCGCTATCGATGAAACCATTGCTACGCGTTCTGGATACTTATGCTCACCAAGTCATGGCCCAACATGGTATCAGCTACAG
>JBEQBL010000118.1:0-6139 GCA_041639835.1 Salinarchaeum sp. | reverse complement strand
CGCTGCCGTCTCAATGATGGTTTCAATATCGATCCTTTGTAGCGTCTCGTCAAGCGCTACCCCGACATCACCAACTGTCCGCAGTGTCTGATGGGCCTCAAGCGCTTCCGGATGAAGCGGCTGTTCTATATATGTCACTGATGAGCCATCAAGCGCCGTAAACGCCTGTCTTGCCTCCGAGCGTGACCAGGCAGCATTGGCATCACCACGGAGACTAACTGACTGTGGAATCGCCTCTTCGACAGCCCCAATCCGTTCAAGATCCTGACTGACCGATGTGGTCCCAAGTTTGAGCTTGAGTGTTTGATAGCCCGCATCAACGGCCTCGGTTGCAGCGGTAACGATGTCATCAATCGATCCGGCGCCGATCGTTGCATTCACTGGGACTGATGACTGTGAATTACCACCCAACCACTGATATAGCGGCTGTGATGCCGCTGTGGCCCGTGCATCGGCAACTGCTAAAGCCAGTCCATGATGAGCCGCTGGAGTCTGCTTTGCATCTATCGCCGCAAGTGCTGCTGACGGTGTTGGCTCCTGCTGGGCCTGCCGAAGTGCGTCACGACAGGCCGAGACCGACTCTGTCCATCCCGGCAGTGGCGCCGCTTCTCCAAGTCCTCCTTGCTCGGGCAGTTTGATCACAAACCCACGACGTGTCTCAATGGTCCCGGCAGCCGTCGATAATGCCGTTGCAAGATCAAGCTGATACGGAGTGACGTTCATCTGTCAACTGCGGGGCCCTGCACGCCGCCGTCTATACGCATTGATCGTACTCACCGTACTGGACATGGGGTGTTGATACCCACCTCTATGATCCGTTAGTAGCGCCATGGGAACTTATCGAACTCGGGATCACGACCCTCATTAAATGCATCACGTCCCTCGGTTGCCTCATCGGTCATATACGCAAGCCGCGTTGCCTCGCCGGCGAAGACCTGCTGTCCGACAAGCCCGTCGTCTGGGAGATTAAACGCGTATTTCAGCATGCGAATTGCTGTGGGAGACTTACTATTAATCCGGCGAGCCCAGTCTAAAGCAGTCTGCTCAAGCTCATCATGGGGCACTGTGGCATTGACCATGCCCATCTCTTCGGCCTCAGCAGCATCATAGGTTTTCCCTAAAAAGAAGATCTCCCGAGCCTTCTTTTGCCCGACCTGTTGAGCGAGATATGCCGACCCAAACCCGCCATCAAACGACGCCACATCCGGATCCGTCTGGAGAAACTTGGCATGCTCAGTACTTGCGATGGTCATATCACAAATCACATGCAACGAGTGGCCGCCACCAACTGCCCATCCAGGCACCACAGCGATAACTGGCTTTGGCAGATGACGGATCTGCCGCTGTACCTCAAGAATGTGTAATCGGCCGGCGTCGTGGTCGTCCTGACTATATTCGTATCCATCATCGCCACGGACCGACTGATCACCACCGGCACAAAATGCCCAGCCACCGTCCTTTGGCGACGGTCCGTTCCCGGTCAACAGCACGGTTCCAATATCGGTTTGTCGTTTGGCATGCGTGAGTGCTGTTGCTAACTCATCAACGGTTTCAGGTCGAAAGGCATTCCGGACGGCCGGGCGATCAAAGGCAATCCGAACGGCCCCAACATCAACCGCTCGGTGATAGGTGATATCCGTAAAGTCAAATTCGGTAATCGGCGTCCAGTGATCAGAATCAAAGAGCTCCGAAATCACGACTCTAGTTCTGATCGCTACAACAAAAATGCTCCCCCAGAACCCGTTCACTTAGTTCTCTTTGACAGTCGCCACCCAGACAGTCATTAGGGAGGCACTTGTGTGAGTACCTGTTCGTGTAGGTGCTCGCGAGTCCGATGACTCGTTTCACTATCCACGACCGCCTCAATAACGGTTGTTCCATCGGTTTCAATGGCCGTGGTAAATCGCTCACTAAGCGTGTCATGATCCTGAACGCGGGTAAAGTTAAGATCATAGAGTGTCCCAGTTGGTGCGAAATCGAGTCCATGCGGTGTCCGGAACTGCTCGGTAAACGGGGGATCGAATGACTCAATGGGAAGCATATGGAAGATGCCGCCCCCGTCGTTGTTCACAAGAACAATTGTTAGATCAAGGTCAAATCGGCCAGCGGCAAGTAGACCGTTCATATCATGATAATATGCTAGATCGCCAATTAGTAGTGCCACTGGGCCAGTGGCCGCACTCCGAAGCCCAAAGGCTGTACTGGTGATGCCGTCGATACCACTTGCCCCTCGGTTTCCAAACACCCGAATCGGCGTCTCACGCGGCTGGGCGAAGCGATCAAGATCACGCACGGGCATGCTATTTGACACCATTAGCGTCCCCCCAGCGGGCATTGCTCTGGCGACGGTTGCAGCAATTGCCCCTTCGAAGTAAGCCCCACTACTGGAGACTGTCTCCCAGTGGATCTGCTCGGCTGCCAGAAGCCGTTCACACCACTGGGAATGGGCGTCTGAACCTGCGACCGTTTTGGCTAATCGGGTTACTAGCCAGGTTGGATCAGCAGGAATAAGATCTGTGGCGGTAAATTCAGCCTCCCGCCACTGCGCCGCTGGATCAATCAGATACTGCCGGGTGTCAACACGTTTGAGGAACTTTCGCAGTGTCTTTGAGGTCGGGGAAGCGCCAAACCGAAGCACTACATCGGGCGCCGGCCACCCATCGGCATCCAAGTACGAATCATACCCCCCACAGATCGGTGCCGATGTATGACCGAATCGGTGCCCGGATAACGGATCCGCAAGGACTGGAAACCCTGTTGCCAACGCTAATTGTTCCACCGCTTCGCGTGTTGGTGTTGGACTGTTTGCCGGTCCCGTGACAATAAGGCCACGGTCGGCTGCATCGACCGTTGCAGCTAATGACTCAACGACCCCCGTTGCGACGGTTTGTCGGCCATCGGCGGTTGAGACAAACGCCGCGTCCCGCCCGGTTGCCCCTAATGGACTCTGTTTGTCGATATCATTGGGTACATCATCAGGAACTGGTGTCGGCTCAAGGGGTTTTCGCGCCGGGACATTGAGATGCACCGGTCCAGGGGGTGTGCCAGTTGCTTCAGCAATTGCCCGGGCAATCGTCACCCGTACCGATCGGAGCTTTCGGCCTGTTGGCTCCGGTTCTGGCAGTGTGTGCTGCCAGCGGACCGCATCTCCATAGAGGTCCTGCTGATCAATTGTCTGGTTGGCGCCGCTATCATGCAGTTCAGGTGGTCGGTCGGCAGTTAACACAACTAATGGAACCCGTGACTGATGCGCCTCGATGACAGCGGGATGGAAGTTTGCTGCCGCAGTTCCGGATGTGCAGACAAGCGGGGTCGGCGCCTCAGTGAATCGCCCTCGACCAAGTGTAAAATACCCGGCTGACCGTTCATCGAGATGTGTGTAGAGTTCGATATCAGCATGATCCGCAAAAGCAACAGTAAGTGGTGTTGATCGGCTTCCGGGCGCAATCACCGCTGTTGTCGTCCCGGCAGCCACAAACTCCTCAACGATCGCCTCCGCCCAGAGGGTATTACGATTCGGTGCTGTCATCGAATAGATCGTACATCGGCTGATATTTCAGCTGTGTTTCTTTCCACTCGGCCGCTGGGTCACTCCCAGCAACGATCCCAGCGCCGGCGAATAAATGGGCGTGGTGGCCCGAGACAAGCGCAGAGCGAATACCCACGGCGATAGTTCCATTGCCAGCAGGATCAACATAGCCAATCGGACCAGCATACCAGCCACGATCAAATGGTTCCGTCGAGGCGATAAGCTGTTGGGCAACATCCGGTGGCTCCCCACCAACGGCCGACGTGGGGTGAAGGGTCTCCAGAATCTCAAATGTTGAGGTGTCCGCCGGGGCGGTCGCTTGGATTGGTGTCTGGAAATGTTGCACACTCGGTAAGGTACGAATTGATCGCTCGCCAATAGTGATCGATGTGGCATGCGGTCTGAGTTGTTCGCGAATGGTCTTGACAACTGAGGCATGCTCTCGAGTCACTTTTTGATCCGACCGAAGTTGTTCTTGCAACTGTCGATCAGCAGCCGGTGTTGTGCCGCGTTGAATAGACCCAGCAAGGGCCGTTGTCTGTACCTCTGTTCCCTGGCGCGTCAGGAGTTGTTCCGGTGTTGCCCCAATGAACGTTCCAGCATCAGCGGTCGGCTGGAAAGCGAACCGATAGCAGTCCGGGTACCGCTGACCAAGCCGTATCAACGCCTCCGAGACTGAGAGGTCATGCGCTAACTCAAGGCGTAATGACTGTGCCAACACAGCCTTTTGCAGTGGACTAGTGGTGTCCATGATTGTCTCGACGGTCGTATCGACCGCCGTCTGCCATTCCTCCTGGGAGACAAGCGACGCAGTCTTGTTAATCCCGGGTGGATGCTCTGTTGGCGCTATCGACGATGTCAGCTGCTGGCGGTATCGTGTATGGTGTGGGTTCGCTGCTGATGGGTGTTCCTCGAGAGTGACCAGAGATGGCCTATCTGGTCCGGATGCAATGACTGCCCGTGGAAGGAGAAACTGCGCTGCTTGAAATCCCTCCCAGTCCGGACGCCCGGACTCGGCGGCAACTGTATGGAACTGACCACCACCAACAAGTGGAATCGACACTGTCTGGCCTGTTGCCGACCGTATTGTCGGGAGCTGATCAATGGCTGTTTGGAGTTGTGCAAATCGAGATGTTGACTCCGCTGAGATTGTTGCTGCGGCCCCACCGGTTACAAATCGCCGGTTTGGTCCGCACCACGCAAATCGAGGCGGCTCAATGCGATCAAATGCGTACTCAACAGCCGCAAGATTTGGAAGTGAGTGCTCTTCGGCAACGAGCGTCGTTCCGTCAAACCCAGTTGACTCACTCACGTGTAAACATACACGCAGACCCCGTTAAACGCTGCTACTCCGGCAGCCCCGGTCGACGCTGGCGGGCACGTATTCACGCCTCTTAGGTGGGTATATTATGGCAAATTGATACTTTTGTGTTCTTATAATGATGTATCAGAGGGCCTTCTATCGTAATGGCCGTGACGCTGTCTCACAGCATTGAATTCACGAATGACATAAAGTCATCTTGTAGAAAGTCAATATATCCTGTCACACCAAGATATAGTGAGATAATTAATACAGCAATAACCGGGATCCGGACCATCCACAGCCACAGATTACCAAGTGCTCCAAGCGAGCCGATCCCTCGTTCAAGTTCATCGATGGCGTCGGTACTGTGGACCCATGTGACGAGGATCATCAGCAACAGTCCACCAAGAACAAGGAGAATCTGCGCTGCAAAAATATCGTATAGATTAATCATTACTGTATCGATTGTGACCGGTGCCCCAAGCAGGAAAATAGCTGTTCCAATGGCCATTGTAGCGGCCTTTCGGGTGATACTAAACTCATCAATCGTATAGGAGACTACTACCTCGATGAGACTAATTGCCGATGATAACGCCGCAATGGCAACGGTCGTGAAGAACAAGACGCCGACAACTGGTCCATATGGGATGTTTTCAAGCGCCGTCGCGACGCTTACAAAAATCGCTCCTGGTCCTGAGGTTTGGGGATCCAATCCTGCGGAAAACAGAATCGGGAAGACAATTAATCCGGTGAGAATCGAAATGCCCGTATTGAATGTCACAATGCTCAGGCCATCAATCCCGAGATTTTTGTCCTCACCAAGATATGACGCATAGGTAATCATCACGCCCATCCCAAGTGAGAGGGTGAAAAAGCCCTGTCCCGCAGCCGCCGGCACAATACTCTGCCAGTTTTCAAGAAGGTATCCGATATCCGGGGACAGATAATATGCGTAGGCTTCGCCGGCACCAGGGAGCGTGTAGGCATATACAGCTAGTAACGCAAAAATCCCGATAATCGCCGGCACCATGATCTTGACCCCCAGCTCAATACCGCGCTGAACACCAAGAGCGACAATCCCAATCACCAGTAACATAAACAGTCCATGGAATAACAGGGCGTCTGTCCCAACGGAGACCTCAGCAAAATACTGGGCCGCCATTGGAGCTTCTCCCTCGGCTGCCGTACCGAAATAGCCGCCCGTTACACTGCCGATAATATACTGCATGACCCAGCCTCCGATGACACTGTAATATGAGAGGATGACAAACCCAATAAACACAAACAGGCCACCGAGATACTTCCAG
>JBEQBL010000117.1:0-6215 GCA_041639835.1 Salinarchaeum sp. | reverse complement strand
AGATGATCCGGAGGTCCAAGCCTATCTACGCGCCCAGAATGTCAATCCGGTCAATCGGATGAACTACAATGATCACGGCGCAAAGCATATTGAAATTGTCCGTGACCGTGCATTACGACTCTATGAGTTGCTCAAACAGGCCGGTGTCCAGTTTAACGGGGCGGCCGACCAGGGGCTCGAAGAGGCTGATGAAGCGGTTATCATCGCGCTTGCAGCAACCCTCCATGATATCGGGCATATCGTCCATCGGGTTGATCATCCATACTATTCAATCCCGATTGCCGCTCCGCTCCTTGATCGCCTGCTCTCTGAGTTTTATGACCCGGCGACGGCGGTTCGCGTTAAAGGTGAGGTTCTGCATGCTATTCTTTGCCATCATACCGAAGAGACACCACTGACAACCGAAGCCGGGATCATTCGTGTTGCTGATGGACTTGATATGGAGCGTGGCCGCTCTCGGGTCCCATATGAGAAAGGGGGCCGAGGAATCAATACCATTTCAAGTCAGGCAATCGAGAATGTGAGTCTCAAGGCCGGTGCGGACGTTCCGGTGTCTGCCGAAATTGAGATGACAAGCGCTGTTGGGGTTTATCAGGTGGATTCTCTACTGAAATCAAAACTCGAAAACTCAGGACTTGAGGACCATATCCGGATTATTGCAATTAACACTCAACAACAGGACGATTCAGCACTTGTTGAGCAAATTGAACTGTAAGTAAACAGTCCGGCCCGTTAGACAGCCGGTTGATACTGTATATCTTCCCCAGCCGACCGTGACTCAACGATCCCCCGACTCGCCAGTGTCTGCAAAACACTCAGGATCGTTAATTGCGGCAGATCAAGTCGCTGTTGAAGTTGCGTTGCGGTGGCCGCCCCTTCAAGAGCCAGCGAATGGAAGACTAGCTTGGCTGTCGAAGAGTCGATTTTTGCCATTAGTGTCTGCCGCGTTTCGTTGTCAAGTGGCGCCATCATATGCGATACATCTATTTCGACAATAATAAAACTCCTTATCGACGGTCGTCGAAGTGCCGATCAGGCAGACGCTTCGTCAAACCGATCGTCGTATTCGCCAGCGTCGATTTTCTCCTTAAATTCGCGGGGATTCTCGCCTTCAATTGTCACTCCTAGAGATGTACAGGTGCCGACAACCTCCTTGGCGGCGTTTTTCAGGTCGTAGGCCAGCAGATCGGAGTGTTTCTGCTCGGCAATTTGTCGCACTTGATCGACGGACAGGTCAGCGACAAACTCCTCCTGTGGCTCTCCACTCCCGGTTTCGAAGCCGGCTTCATCCTTAATCAACTCGGCTGTTGGTGGCACCCCTACCTCAATCTCAAAGCTCCCGTCTTCCTCGTATGTGAGTGTCACTGGCACTTCGGTCCCATCGAATGCGGCTGTTTCCTCATTGATCTCCTGTACAACTGCCTGGACATCAACGGGGGTTGGTCCAAGTTCCGGTCCTAGTGGCGGGCCTGGGTCGGCCTCTCCACCAGGCACTAACACCTCAATCGTATCGCTCATGCACGAATGAACCCGCTATCGTGAGTTAAGGGTTGCTTTTCATTGCCGCTACCGTGGGGATTCGATACTACTACTGCCAACGAGTGTTGTCGTTGGAGGCCTCCCGGTGTCGCCGTTGTGTCCCCTTATTACTCCCGCTCAACCGGGGAGAAATCGCCAGTGATGTCCCACTCATGAATACAAAAGGTGCTGCCTGTCTGTTCGACCCCAGCGACCTCCTCGACCCGCCAGCCTCCACTCTCCCAGATCTCGCGACGTCCGCACCGCTCACATTCACGACGCTTCGGGGTCTGTAATCTGCGCATATCTCCGCTTGCAGTGTTGGTGATCACCCACTTTTTGTTTTCGGTCAGCATGGTGGAATAAGCAATTATCACCGGTCACGCGATCCCCGCGATAATGGCTGTTGTCTGCACCAGCCACCCGACAGTGATCTGTAACTGTTAACAGGCTGTATATCGATTACCAGACTGCATGAGTGTTGAGGTCAGCCGGGGCCGGGCCTGGCTCATTGCGGCGCGTCCGCAAACACTTCCGGCGGGAGCAGCACCGGTGCTTGTTGGCACTGCTGTGGCCCTGTGGCTTGACCGTGCCGCGTTCGGGCCGGCCGTTGCAGCACTGATTGGTGCGTTGTTAATTCAGATCGGCACCAACTTTGCCAACGACTATTATGACGGTGTCCGCGGCGTTGATGATGCCGGTCGCGAGGGATTTACCAGGGTCACCCACTCCGGGTTGCTCCCCCCAAAACAGGTGAAGGTGGCGGCTTTTGCAACCTATGGATTTGCGCTGGTTGTTGGCACCTATCTTGTCCTTGTTGGTGGCATTCCAATCCTCATCATCGGCCTTCTGAGTCTCATTAGTGGGTATGCGTATGCTGGTGGCCCATACCCGCTTGGATCGCATGGACTCGGCGACCTGTTTGTGTTTGTGTTTTTTGGGGTGGTTGCTGTAACCGGAACCGTCTATGTCCAAGCCGTTGCTGCCCTTGGTGTGACTGGTCCGATGTGGATTCCGCCAGGCACACTTCCACCGGCAGCGGTCCTTGCAAGCCTCCCCATGGCAGCACTTTCAACAAATGTGCTTGTTGTTAATAATATTCGTGACCTTGACTCCGACCGAACGGCTGGGAAATATACGCTTGCTGTCCTGATTGGCTATCGTGGCAGCCGTATTGAATATGTGTTTATGCTGGGGGTTGCTTATCTCGTTCCTGTTCTCTTTTGGCTGGGTGTTGGTGTCAGGCCAGCAGACTGGACAGTTTTACTCCCAGTTGTGACCCTTCCATATGCCCTGTCAGTCGCTCGCACGGTCTGGACTCAGACCGAGGGTGACGCCCTCAATCCAGCACTTGAGCAGACTGGGAAACTCCTGTTTGCGTATGCTGTGACCTTTGCTGCCGGTCTTCTCTTGTAATACGGCCCGGGTTTATTACTCCGGAGCCCAAACAAAGGCATAGATACGTGTCAGGCGCTCAGCGTGCGGTGATTGCAAAACGGACCGAGGACGGAACTCCGGATACCGATGAGATTGCACATCTCACTCGCTCAGCCGGGTACGATGTTTGTGCTACAGTCACGCAAACTCGCCCGGAAGACCCGGCGACGGAATTCGGGGCTGGAAAGGTCCGTGAACTGGCTCGCACAGTCCTTACAACCGAGGCCGAGACTGTCATTTTCGACAATCGACTTGGCCCCTATCAAACGTATAATCTTGGACAACAACTCCCCGATGGGACCGAAGTTATCGATCGGTTTCGCCTAATATTAGATATCTTTGGCCAGCGTGCCCAGACGCGCAAGGCCCAACTGCAGGTTGAACTTGCCGAGCTTCGTTATGAACTCCCACGTGCGGAGGCAAAGGCGAGTCTTGCCAAACGCGATGAACATCCCGGGTTCATGGGACTTGGTGAGTACGACGAAAGCCGTGAACAGGATATCAAGGCTCGGATTAGCCGGATTCGCGATGAACTTGAGGCCATTGAACAGACTGAGGCTGATCGTCGTGCCCAACGACGGGAATCCGGGTTTGATCTTGTTGCCTTGGCTGGCTATACGAATGCCGGCAAGTCGACCCTCCTTCGCCGACTCTCGGCCGACCTTGCGGTTGATGAGAACGAACAGCTTCACCCGGACCTTGACCCTACCGCGGAATCTGAGGATCGGCTGTTTACCACCCTTGGCACAACCACGCGCGAAGCCGCCATCGAGAGTCGCGATGTGCTTGTTACTGACACGGTCGGCTTTATCAGTGATCTGCCACACTGGCTTGTTGAATCATTTAAATCAACCCTTGACGCCGTTTATCGTGCTGATCTTGTCTTACTTGTTGTTGACGTCAGCGAACCAGCCGATGAGATTCGTGAGAAACTCGCCACCTCTCATGATGTCCTCTATGAGCGTAATGAAGCGCCCATTGTAACCGTCCTCAACAAGAGTGATCTTGTTGACGAAGCAGAACTCGCGGAGAAACGGGCTGCAATCTCCGCACTGGCGCCACAACCGATTGCTGTCAGTGCTCAAACCGGGACCAACATTGAGATGCTTGCACAGCGGATTCACGATGCCCTCCCACCGCTTGAGCACGAACGACTTGTCTTACCCATGACCGATGAGACAATGAGTGTTGTTTCGTGGGTGTATGACAACGCTCGTGTCGATGATGTTGTCTATGAAAATGATACGGTTCGCATTGAGTTTGCTGCCCGCCCGTCTGTTGTCGCACAATCACGAGCAAAGGCAAGTGAACTTGTCGCGCCTGCTGAATCCGCTTGATCTTCTCTCCGCTGTAACCAGTGAGGATTCTTCTGTGAGAAAGCCAGTTAGTCATGTTCCCAGGCTGTGAACGTATTGCTTTGCTCATCCTGGCATGATGCCTGCTAATTCCTGTGTCCCGAATGAGCTGTCACGCTTGGGGTTCCCGTCACCGGATCGGTTTTGACGGTGACATCAATATCAAATGCCGCACGAAGATGGTCGGCTGTGAGTACGGCTGATGGCGGTCCTCGTGCCTGAATGGTGCCATCGACAAGAAGCACAAGTCGGTCACAGAATCGGGCGGCCAAATCAAGGTCATGAATCGCGATCATGACGCTCTTTCCGTCAGCAGCTAACTCTCGCACCAACGAGAGAATCGATATCTGATGATTAATATCCAAATCCGCTGTTGGTTCATCGAGTAGTAGTACTGACGGCTCCTGTGCCAGTGCCCGAGCAATAAGAACGCGTCGTCGTTGCCCACCACTGAGATCCGTTATTGAACGGTCACGAAAAGCGGCTGTTTCCGTCCGTTGGAGGGCTGTCTCAACAGCGGTCCGGTCCGCCGGTGTTGGCGTTCCAACCCGACCGAGATACGGATATCGACCCATCTCAACGACTGTCTCGACAGCAAGCTCAAACGTGATCGTCTCGCCTTGTGGGACGACCCCAACCTGACGTCCCCGTTCAGCTGTTGAAAGTTCCTCAATAGCATCTCCATGAATGCTAATATGACCGGCCGTCGCCGGTAGGTATCCATCAATGGTCCGCAGTAGTGTTGTTTTCCCAGCGCCATTTGGGCCAACAAGACCCACCATTGCCCCATCAGCGACGGAGAGAGATAGCCCGTTGAGAACCTGCTGATCACCGAGTTCTACAGTCAAATCCTCAACGGTAATCATAGTGTGTGCCCCTCTGTACGTATTAGTAAATAGAGAAAAAACGGCGCCCCGATGGCTGCGGTAATGATCCCAACAGGCAGTTCAGCAGCCCCAGACCGAGCGATAGTATCCGTGATAACCAGAAAGCTTGCTCCCGCAAGGGCACTGCTTGGCAGTAGTATCCGGTGATCGGGGCCAACAAGTAGTCGCATTATATGTGGGACAATCAGCCCAACAAACCCGATGACCCCTGATACAGCAACCGCCGCGGCAGTGACAACACTGGCTCCGGCAAGCAGTGTTTGTTTGGTTCGTGTAACATCAAGTCCCAGTGCATGGGCATGCTCCTCTCCCAACATGAGGACGTTGAGATCGCGAGCATATGTCAGTAGGACACCAAACAGGATAATAACCGGTGGTGCCGCGATCCATACTCGCCACCACGTACTTGCATGGAGATGGCCCATAAGCCAGTAGACGACTCGCTCAAGACTCTCACCGGCATGTAATAGAAGATATGAAATGACCGCTCCTAAAAACGCCTGTACTGCAATCCCTGCCAACAGTAGCGTCGCTACTGGTGTTTGCCCACCTTCAGTCGCAATGAGATAGACCGCTCCGCCGGTTACTAAACCACCAACAAACGCCGCTGCCGGCAGTCCGTAGGGAACGGTCAGCGGGGTCACCACATAGGCGACCGCGCCGGTTGCTGCTCCGGTTGAGACCCCAATGATTGATGGGTCAGCCATCGGGTTGCGAAAAAAGCCCTGAAACACGGTCCCGGCAGTTGCCAGTGCAAAGCCGACAACGGCGCCAAGTAGAATCCGGGGCAATCGTACCCCAGAGACAATTGTCTGAGTGGACTCTGTGAGTGTAAACGCAAACGGATGAATCCAATCAAGTCCACCTCCTGTGGGTACTGGTACTGCAAACATATTGAGAATCGCTGCGCCTGCTGTGACCGCCCCAATCTCCGCCGGTCCGACCGTGGCACTGGCCACAATAGCACATATAAGTCCACTGCCAAGCCCAAGTGACCACCCGAAGGATCGACGAAGAA
>JBEQBL010000116.1:0-6242 GCA_041639835.1 Salinarchaeum sp. | reverse complement strand
CCACACTTGGTCGCTCAAACCGTCGTGCGACCGGTCGACCAGCCAGTCTAACAACTGCTTTGGCAATATACCAGCCGATAAAAACAATTATGACCGCAATTGCCCCTTCGATCACCCATTGGGGAAGCCATGTGATTTGGTCGACAAGCGGGGCAATGGCTTGTTCCGCGGTGGTCTGTGCCGGACGGAACGGGCCTCCTGGCGCCACTATCTCAGGCTTGCTGTCCCCCTGAATAAACGTTATCGTCCGTGCTGTTTTTTGATGCCGGTTGCTCAGGCAATCTCCTCAAGTGCCTGCACGCGTTTGGTGACCACTGCTGGCATTGTCTGTGGCCCATCACGGATTCGATGGCCGGGGCAGATCACCGGGAGTGGATTATTTGCCAGTGCCTCGCGAACAGCTGTCTGTGCTTCCTCAGCGTCAGGATCAAGACCAGGGGTCATTCGCGTTAGCTCAGCAACCGTCGCCGTCGTGCCATACTTGAGCTGTCGGAGTGTCTCTAAGACTGCTCGCTGGTCGGTTGGCACTGTGAGCCCAATCTCAACATCACGAAAACTATCCTCGGTCCCTTCAAAATACGCCACCAACCGCTCAAGCAACTGCTCATCCGACTGTGCATCCGGTGCTGAAGTAGTTGGAAATTCGACACTTATAACTTTGCCACTTGCTATCCCGACCTGCACCGATCGGTCAAGTGTCGGCAGTGGCCGTGCGTAGATCCCGGCAATCGCCATTGTATCATTTTCATCGCCAAAGTGCAAATGTCTACCGCTAGGCCGATGTCGAAACGCTCACGACCCCTCCCTGAAAACCCGCAATTAGTGCCCTGTGGCTGTATAGCTCGATGGCACGGCGGTGAGTATCTATGACTGTTCGCGTTGGGTGGCGCCGAAGTTTGGCGCTTACCGGTACGGTTCTTAAATTCCTAGCTGTCCCATTGCTGTTTCCGCTTGGTTTGGCGATTTACTATAACGAGACCCTTGCGCCGTTTCTTATTACCATTGCGGTGACTCTTGTACTCGGACTCGGGCTTGAGCAACTGGACACAGGGGGCAATCTTGGAACCCGTGAGGCCTTCTTACTTGTTGCTCTGGCGTGGCTTTCGGTGGCTTTGGTTGGTGCCTTACCATTCATTATTGCCGGGGTCGGGACACTTGCTCATCCGGTAAACGCCGCGTTTGAAGCGATGAGCGGGTTGACAACAACTGGGGCGACGGTACTACAGTCGTTTGATCACCCGCGATCAATCATGATGTGGCGGCAGTTGATTCAATGGCTTGGTGGGCTTGGTATCCTGGTTCTTGCGGTCGCTATTCTCTCACGACTTTCTGTCGGTGGGGCACAGTTGATGGAGACGGAATCCCGATCGCGAGAACACACGGATCGTCTCACGCCACAAATCGCCGATACGGCCCGTCTTATCGGGTCATTATATCTTGGCATTACAACCGTTGCAATTGTCGTCTTCTACGGGCTTGGGCTGCTTGACCTTGCCCCGCGTATGACGCTGTACAATGCTATTGCCCATGCCTTTACCAGCGTTGGCACTGCCGGATTTTCGCCAGAACCGCTGAGCGCAGGTGCGTTTAGTCCGGTCGCTCAGTATGCGATAATGCTGTTTATGATTCTTGGATCGACAAACTTTGTTCTGATCTACTTCCTTCTCCGTGGCCGGTTTGCACGCCTGCGTGACAGTCAGGAACTCAAATTTTATTTGGGCTCAATCACGTTATTTGCCGCTCTCGTTGTGATTGTCCTCAGTTTCTCGGGCTACAGTTCGTCCTTTGAGGAGACCGTTCGGCATGGGCTGTTTAATGTCGTCTCAATTATCACCACGACCGGATATGCGAATGCTGACTTTGCACAGTGGACCGCCTTCGCGCAGTTTTTCCTCTTTCTTGGCATGTTCCTTGGCGGAATGGCCGGATCAACCACCTGTTCGATTAAGTCCGTTCGATGGATGATGATCTTCAAATCCTTCCGCCGAGATCTATTTACAGCAGTCCATCCGGAGGCTGTTCGTCCGGTCCGTATGGGTGGTCGTCCGGTCGATGAAACGACGATCCGTGATATCTACGGGTATGTTCTGTTGGCTATCGTTGGTGTCGTTGTCTCAACAACCATTGTTGCCGTCGATGGAGCCCGAACCGGAACCGAGGTAACAGCATTCGAGTCAATGGGTGCAGCTGCCTCAACCTTCCTTAATATTGGTCCGGCGTTTGGACCAGCCGGTCCGTATGGCACCTATGATGTCTTTCCGATGACTACCAAGATCGCGATGTTCGTGATCATGTGGATTGGACGCATCGAGATTTTCCCTGTGTTGGTTCTACTGTCTCCGACCTACTGGCGGTCTTGACTGTCCCTATGGCTTCGTCCTTGTCGAGGTGGCTATCTGAGGTACCTTCCTTGATCTACGCCAGAGAGTCTCTCAATCGTCTCCACCGACGTTCTGGATTCCCTCGAATGAGTCCGGATTTGGCTCAATATCCGCGTATTGTACCGCTCGTCGCCCTAACACGATCGTCCGGTCCTCGATATCTGAGTCGGTAAATTTGCCGTTGGTGATCACAGACTGCACGTTCGGAATGGCGACTTGATGTGGAATCACCCAGGCATTTAATGCCCGACAGACCGACCGTAGATGGTTGAGTGCAGTGACCGGAAAGCCCCCGCCAGCCACCGCTAAGAGGCCGACGGTGGTATCCTCAAATTCGTCAAAGCCACAGTAATCGAGTGCTGTCTTCAACGCTGATGAATATGATCCATGGTACATCGGTGTTCCGAGCAGCAGTGCATCAGCGGAGCGAACCTGTTCTGCCATCACTGCTGCATCCCCTGCTTCCGGAGCATCGCCGTTGAAAATCGGCAAGTCATAGTCCCGTAAATCCAGTAGTTTGGCCTCTCCGCCTGCCAACTCAGCTCCGTCGAGGGCCCGGGTCAGTGCTATCCGTGTATAACTGTCCTCTCGAAGGCTTCCGACGATCCCAAGTACTTCCGGTGACGCCATATCGTATTATAACCGCGGTCGGTACATAACACATCTCTTATGATGCCAGTTGCACCCTATCATCAGTGACTGTCACAAGGCCATCGGCTGCCAAATCCTCGACAAGATCGCGAAGCCAGTCTCGGCTTCCGTCGCCATCGCCATCCGGAACATAATCAACTCTGATCCGTGGTCCCAGGGCATCAAGCGTGAGTGGCCCATGTTCACGTAATACCGATAGTATCCGGCCACGGAACTGTCGTCGACTGCCCTCAAACTGTGGCTGTGTTGGTACATCCGGAGCTGTAAAATCGCCTGTAGCGTACGCATGACACCACTGTCGCCAGGGACAGGGGGCCGTATCACATTGTGGCGTTTTCTGACAGACGACCCCACCGAGTTCCATAATCGCATTGTTCCACGTACGGGCTTGACCAGCTGGAAACAGTGCCTCGGCGGCGGTTTCAAACTCTCCGTCAGCATCGGGATGCTCCGATTCGACAAGCCGGTATAGGACGCGTTTGACGTTTGTGTCGATTACCGGCCCGCCATTGTTAAACGCGAAACTCGCAACAGCGTTTGCGGTATATGGACCGACGCCAGGGAGATTCTGTAAGTCGGCTGGATCACGCGGAATCTCCCCATTATACTCCCTACACACCATCTCTGCCGTTTCGTGGAGATAGCGTGCCCGGTTGTTATAGCCAAGCCGATGTTCCGTCCAGAACCCAACAACAGCGGAAAGATCAGCGTCGGCTAACTGCTCAATTGTCGGCCAGCGATCCAGAAACGCCTCCCAGGCTGGTTCAACACGGTCTAGCTGTGTCTGCTGGCTCATGACCTCCGAGACAAGAATCGGATAGGCATCAGTCGTTTCCCGCCACGGGTATGATCGGTGATGCTCCTGATACCATGTCACCAATGTTTCTTGAAGCGTCTCCACGTCGCCAGGGATCGATATCTGAGCATCCTCCTCAGAGGCCATTGCCCTGGTATCGGGACCGCAGGGATTTCGGCTCTGCGGTTGATTGTCAGACATCGTCCGGGTGTACCCGTTCGCGTTTGATGACCCCGAAAGTGGTATGTTGGCCCGAGCGCTTCCCGCCCATATGGGACTTGAGGAACTTACCACCGATGTCGAAGCTGCATACACGGAGCTTCCATCGGCTGTTGAACTGGATCTTGACGAGGAAACCCGCCGGGAACTGACAATGCTCTCAACAGCGCTTGATGACACGCCGGATGAAATTTTGGAGCGAGCCCTCCATCTGTTCTTCCAGACAGCCGTCGAAACCGGGCGCCTTGACTTTCATCTTCGGAGTACCTATGATGTCACCTACGATGAATATCTCTCCGGCATGACCTATGAGGAGATGACTGGCATGGGTGCTTTTCCACAGCCACAGCAAAACGACGACCGCCGGTATCAGTTCTGACGACACAAGCACTCCCGTTGCTGCTTGTTTCCCTGGCATAGGTGCCCCATAACGACGGCCCCGGGGTGCAAAGTGGGTGTCCGTTTGAGTTACGTACAGTCACTCAAGCCGGTCGTCCTCCCACTCGCGGCGAGCCGTCAGTTCGCGATCACCACGGTTTGTCACCACATAGTAGTTGGTTCGCTGGTCAAGTTGCCCTTTCTCAACAAGCCCCTTCTCAACAAGTGTGTCGAGATTTGGATACAACCGTCCGTGGTGAATTTCCGTCCCATAATACTCTTCGAGTTCTTCTTTGACCGCTAGGCCATGTGGTTGCTCTAATCCTGCGATGACGACAAGCAAGTCCCGCTGGAATCCGGTTAAATCGTGCATTAGTGCTCAATCAAACATATCGGTCTTATGAATCATAAATATATCGGATATCCGATTAGTATCCTCAGGCCCCTGAATATTCGACGATACGCGTTGCTTTTTGAGCAATCAACTGAATGTGAGAAGCCGGCAGCAAGCGGGCAAAGCCCGCACTGCCAAAATCGGTCCCCGCTGACGCTTCGGCCCTCCAAGCGAAGCGTCATTTCGTATTGTCTATATTCTCTCTAATAAACGCGTCGGATTCAGGCAGTCTTCGCCGCGGCTGCCGCCAACACGTACAGCCTATGGAAGTGACACGTCGATATCGTTTTGCAGCCCTGCTGCCTTGACGGTATTATACAGCAACATTGCAC
This sequence comes from Salinarchaeum sp., assembly GCA_041639835.1. Classification (GTDB taxonomy): domain Archaea; phylum Halobacteriota; class Halobacteria; order Halobacteriales; family Salinarchaeaceae; genus CAZFMU01. The sequence continues at coordinate 1,091 of JBEQBL010000116.1, read as the reverse complement.
GCGTCATCGGCCCCACGCCACCTGGAACTGGTGTAATTGCTGCTGCCTTTTCTTTGGCACTTTCATACTCAACATCACCAACAAGCACGTCCTCACCATCTCGCTCGACGCTGTTGATGCCAACATCAATTACAACGGTGCCCTCCGAAATCATTGATCCGTCGATAAACTCCGGGACCCCGGCCGCGGCGACCAGAATATCAGCCTCTCTGACTTGGGCTTCAAGATCTTGGGTCCGGGAATGACAGACTGTGGTCGTTGCATTGCCTCCGGCATCCCGCTGGATAAACAGGTTTGCCATCGGCTTACCAACGATGTTTGATCGACCAACGACCACGGCATGTTTTCCTTCGGTTTCAATCCCTTCGGCCTCTAGAAGCTTCTGTACACCATGTGGGGTACATGGTTTAAACCGCGCTGATCCACCAACCAGCCGTCCAACGTTTTCTGGGTGGAATCCATCGACGTCCTTTTCAGGTGCAATTCGCTCAATAACAGCCTGTTTATCGACATGCTCTGGAAGCGGCAGTTGGACGAGGATCCCGTTTACATCCGGATCGGCGTTGAGCTCATCAATAAGCGCGTATAGATCCTCGGCGGAATCCTCAGAGTCAATCTCGGGGTCTCGGGTTTCGATACCGACCTCCTCGCAGTCGTCTTGTTTCATCGACACATAGGTTTCCGCAGCCGGGTCGTTACTCATCAATACCGTCGCAAGACACGGTGTTATCCCCGCATTCTCGAGTTCATCGATTGCCGCTGTCAGTCCCGTCCGGATATCCTGTGCCACAGCCTTGCCATCAATAACTGTCGCCATAGTTGACCGGATGCAACTCCCCCCGCCATAATAAAGATTGGCGCCTCCACAATGGCTGCCCCCGTGACGCCGAGTGGTCTTGCTTTTTTGCTCCCGATTGTACGGGGGGTCATGGCAACCGCCATTGGAGGTGATCCACCGTATGGCAAACTATGTTCGTTTGACTGCGTGTTGTCGCTGTCTGAGATAAAAAGCGCACAATGAGGGCCCACGGTTACAGCGGTAGCGAGGCGAAAGCCCACCCCTTCGGGGGTGTGGATGAACCCGACATGAT
>JBEQBL010000115.1:0-6310 GCA_041639835.1 Salinarchaeum sp. | reverse complement strand
TCAGGCGCAGGAGGATGTCAATTGCGCACCCGTCGATAGTCTTTGGCTATCGAGTTCGCCTTGTGATACTTGACCTCAGGCCTTATTCTCAGAAAGTGTTGCAACCGGCTTTGTATTGCGAATCTGGTGTGGCTCTGCCCACCCTCGTCGTGCTGTATAGACACCATATCGCAGGTGTCTGAGTGTTCGCGCCCGATGTGCATCAGTGTTGATCACAATCTCTGCCCCGGCGTCAATCGCCGCTTTGACCGCCTCGCCCCACAGGTCTAGTCGTCCCGGGCTGCTATTGACCTCCAGTGCGGTTCCAGCGTCCGCAGCGGTGGCCCCTAACTCACGTGGATCAAACTCAAGACCGCTTCGTTGGTTAATCCGTCGCCCGCTTGGGTGTCCAAGCACATCGACCTGCGGATGGTTGATAGCCTGAGCAAGGCGGGCCGTTCCATCGCCACTTAAGCCACTATGCGCTGACGCCACAACGATATCTAACTCCGCAAGAACATCATCAGGAGTTGAAATCTCACCCTCCGCAGTGATATTTGTCTCGACGCCGCTGAGTACATCAATGTCCGACTGTGCATCGATCTCCCGGATTCGGTCCTGCTGGTCACGTAGCTCTGCCGGTGAAAGCCCCATATCGCCGACAATCCCCGGACCGTTGGCGTGATCGGTAATTGCCAGATATTCGTGTCCAAACTCCGATGCGGCAGTGACCATCGTCTCAATTGACGCTGTGCCGTCAGACCAGTTGGTATGGACGTGAATGTCACCACGTATGTCATCGACAGTCACCAGCGTTGGCAAATCCCCTGTCGCTGCGGCCTTAATCTCCCCATCGCCCTGTCGCAGTTCTGGGGGAATCCACGTCAGTCCCAGTACCTCATACATTGAGGCCTCGGTTGCCCCGGCAATACGCGGTCCCGGACGCTGGTCGGCTGTTGAATCCTCGTTTGCTTCACTTAGATCAAAGGCCCCGTACTCGTTTAACGAAATATCACGCTCGAGGGCGTAGTTACGTAATTTCACATTGTGTTCCTTGCTTCCGGTAAAATACTGTAATGCGCTCCCATATTCCGTTGGGGCAACAACACGTAAGTCAGCCTGTACGCCTGCAAGTCGGATACTTGCCTTGCTGGTCCCCGCCTCGATCGTCTCATCCCCTGCCGCAATAAAGGCCTCAACGACCTGCTCTGGATGGTCCGTTCCAACAAGCACATCGATATCGCCAATCGTTGGCTTCCATCGCCGAATTGACCCGGCTACTTCGCATTTATTGACGGCGTCATGTGCCTGTAAGCGCTGAATAAGCCGGTCGGCAACCGGGCGCGCATCCCCCAGCAATTCACGCTGCTGTGATTCTCTGGCAAAAGCAATATTATCAAGAATATTCTGTTCGGATTTTTTCCCAAAGCCCCGTAGCTCACGGATCTTACCCTCCTGAGCCACCCGTTCAAGATCGGTCAGGGTCTGAACATCAAGCTCCTGATAGAGCCTTGCCACGGTCTTTGGCCCAACCCCCTCGACGGCTGTTAGTGTCTCAATATCGGCCGGAAGTTCTGATCGAAGCGCCTCCAATTCCTCAATGGCGCCGGTTTCAACATACTCGACAAGTTTGGCAGCAATTGCATCGCCCACCCGGTCAATATCTTTGACTGCCTTGGTGCCATCTGTCGCTAATGCAGCCACCGCCCCCGGGTAATCTGCGACATTTTCGGCCGCCCGCCGGTACGCTGCCGGCTTATAATCGATACCCTTTGCCTCCAATCGATCCGCAAACTCGTTGAGCAGTTCCGCGAGTGTTTCATTATCCGGCCGCTCAGACGACGACATTACGAGTCAAACCTCCGAGCGTAGTTCTGCTTGTCTTGGCCCAATGCACGCCGCAAAAACGACAGCCAGCGTTGTTGATCGGCAACATCGTGTTGTTGACTTTCAGCTTCAATATCGACCGGCTCAAGTGACTCAAGAGCGTTTAATGCCCGATCAATTCCGATAATCTCCTTGGCAAGGATCTGTCCGTCGTCATAGCTCACCTGATTGTTTTTGATCTGCTGTTGACGTCGTCGTCGCCCCCGTCGAAGCGTCCGCAACGCGGTTTCAACGCGATCTCGCTCGCTTTGTGGATAGGTTTCCCGGCGCCGAATTTCGAAAACAAACTCTCGCAGGGCGACCGATTCCCCATTTAGCTTGATCCGCGTAGGGATCTGCTCTCCGATGGTCGCCCCGTCCCGCCGGATTCGCTCAAGCAGTTGTTTGCGCCGAAATTCCTTCATGTTCCATTATCGGTGGTGAGCGATCAAAAACCTGTGCCGGTGGAACCACAAGCCCCTTTGGTGGCCTACACCAACATCTGGTAATGGCAACCTGTGACGCGTGTGGGGCCGACGTGGACATGCCATACGAGTGTCACCGGTGTAACGGCACGTTTTGCTCCGAGCATCGGCTGCCGGAACATCATGACTGTCCCGGACTCAACCAGTACAGTGGAACAGCTGGCACCGGGCGGTTCGACAGTGACGTTCGTAGTTCCGGCCGCTCAATAGGGTCCTCGAAACGGTCTGGGAGCCGCGGGTCAAGTGTCATCCCTGATCCCCCGCCAAGTGGCTTTCGGGCGTATTTCCACAATAACATGACCTTTGTCTTTTTGGCGGCGATGTGGCTGACCTTTGGCGTCCAACTTCTATTGTCCATTGTTGCCCCCCGAGCTGTTGATTTTCTGTTTGTCCTTCAGGGTCAAAATGTCACGCATGTCTGGACGTGGATCACCTCAATTTTCGCTCATGGTGGACTCGCTCATATCGCATTCAATAGTATTGCGCTGTATTTCTTCGGGCCGCTTATCGAACGCCGTATCGGTAGCCGTGATTTTACCCTTCTGTTTCTTGGCGCCGGTGTGCTGGCTGGACTCGCACAGGAGTTGTTTGTCCTCTTGGCTGGCGGGAGCAGCCCTGGTGTCGTTGGTGCCAGTGGAGCTATTCTCGCCGTGTTGGGAGTCCTGACGGTTCTGAATCCAAACCTCCGGGTATTATTGTTCTTTATTGTTCCGATGCCGCTGTGGGTTCTTACAGCCGGCTTTGCGGCCTTCTCGGTGTTCGTGATTCTTGGGTCTGGGGTCGGTGTCGGTGATATTGCGCATCTTGCCCACCTTGTTGGCTTACTTATTGGCCTTGGATACGGACAGCGCCTCAAGCAGCGTGGTGTCTCTGCCCCCAATCAGCTTCGCCTTGGCGGCGGGCCGGGTGGCCCTGGTCGCCGCTGGTAATCACCGCCGATACCGTCACTTTCTCGTCCCTGGTTTCAACCAACCGCCGATCTATCACGTGCTGCCATGGAGCAGTTACAGCGTGATATTGCCGCCGTTGCGACCTTTCGGGATGTTTCTCCGACGCCACCTGTTCGCACCGTCTGTGGCATTGATTAGGCATTTGTCGACGATACGGCAGTGAGTGCGGCGGTCTTGACTTCCTCCCACGGCTAAAGCCGCGGGTTTTCTCCTGTATTTCGTATAAGATGACTGTCCCAAGGGCTTGAACTGGACGTGGGGGCTTTCTATACCCATAGAGTATTTGACTGCTGCCCGGCAATCGACAGTTATGAAATCTGTCCACAAGGGGCTCCGTGACGATGATCTTGAGAAGGATACCTATGGACGGTTGACCTGTATTGAGTGCAATGAGGTCCTCAAAACGGACAACGACCCCGAGGAGATTGGTACTGTCCGGACCTGTCCAAGTTGTGGGCGCGAATGGCGTGAACTCGGGTAACAGCTCCGTTCTCCCGACGCGGCCTCATTCTCCCTCGTTTCCGGAGTATCTCTTTCTTGCATGAGGACCCGGTTTCGCGGGGCTTTTGTCGATATCCTGTGAATCCAGACATATGCGGATTTTTTTCATTGTGAATCCGATTGCCGGCATGGGGGGACGTGTTGGCCTGAAAGGGACCGACGGGAAACTTGAGACAGCACGGGAGCGAGGTGCCGAGCCTCGTGCGCCTGGTCGTGCTTTCCGCGCATTAGAGACCCTGGCTGAGCATGCAACTGCGATTGAACTGGTGACTGCTCCTGGCGCCATGGGTGCTGATGAGGCTCGGTCTGCTGGGTTCGATCCAACGGTTGTCGGTGATATTGACCCCGAACAGACTCGGCCACCAGCAACTACTACCGCTACGGATACACGTGCGACTGTCCGTGCGGCTGTTGATGCCGGTATTGACGCGGTCCTGTTTGTCGGTGGAGATGGAACTGCAACCGATGTCGCTGAAACGCTTGATGCGCTGGACGTTCAAACACCGATGCTGGGGGTTCCAGCCGGCGTGAAAGTGTATTCCTCGGTATTTGCTGTTTCTCCGGAGGAAGCCGGCGAAGTTATTGCAAGCTTTGATCGCGTGGCTGAGCGCGAGGTCAATGACATCGATGAAGATGCCTACCGAGGTGGGGAAGTCCATACCGAGTTGCGAGCGATCCGCCCAGTCCCCGTTGATGAGCGTCTCCAATCAAGCAAACAACTTGGCGGCGGTCGTGTTGCCGGCATCGCTGCCGGGGTTGCCGCTGATGTCTCCCCTGGGACAACGTATATATTAGGTCCAGGAGGGACACTCGGGGCCATCAAGGAAGAACTGGGTATTGATGGCTCCCCGCTGGGAGTTGATGTCTGGCGGGCAACATCCGATGGCGGTGATCTCCTTGTGCAAGATGCCACCGAGGCCGAGATTCTTGACCATCTTGGCGATGAAAATACGATTATTATCTCGCCGATTGGTGGCCAGGGATTTGTCTTTGGTCGTGGCAATCATCAGATCTCCCCGGCGGTCATCAAACAGTCCGATGTCGAGATTGTTGCGGATCGTGAGAAGCTTGATGGACTTGATGTATTGCGTGTTGATCTTGACGATGCTGATGTTGAAACTGCCTTGCGCGGCTGGTGGCGAGTCCGCATCGGGCGCGTCGAACGTCGGATGATGAAACTTGTCTGAACACTTTTGTTGCCCAAGTTATCTGGAATGGCATATAATGGATATATAGACAATATTAAGGACATCTAGACCGATCGGAAATATATGGACACACGTAAAGTACAGCGGCTTGGTCCCTCAACGCTTGCCATGACCCTCCCGGCACAGTGGGCCCGTGATCATGGTGTTGAGAAAGGGGATGAGGTGACTCTTCGCATGGGGGACTCCGGGACCCTCATGGTCATGACGGAGTCGGTCAGTCAGGGGGAATCGGAGGCTATCATCCGCACTGACAATCTCAACGAGACCGCAACCGAACGTGCCATCGTTGGTCAGTATGTCCTTGGACGACGGATTATCCGTGTAACTCGTGATGAGGGGGTGTTAGATAGTGCCACGATCAACGCCGTCTACCGAGCTGAAAATCAACTCATGGGCCTTGGCGTTATTGAGGAAACGCCGGAAAGCATCTCTATTCGGTGTTCGGTTGATGCCGGTGATTTCACTCTTGACAATCTGCTGGAACGACTTGAATCAACCGGCAGTACCATGCGCGGTGAGGGGATCAAAGCCTTAGTCCACAAGAATCCGGATTTGGCCGAGCGAGCGCTAAATCGCGAACGGCAGGCCAACAAGATCTTTGTTCTTGTTCTTCGGCTGATCTTTACCACATACCAGAATCCAAATCTGGCACAGCCAATTGGGTTGACCTCCGGCTTCCCGCTGATTGGCTACCGTGCACTGGCGAAAAACCTAGAACTCATTGCTGATGACGCTGAGGATATTGCCGAAATCGCGCTTGAGGCCCGTGATCATACCCTTGACGTTGACCAGACGACAATGTCGCGGATTCAGACCTTTACTGATGATGTCGATGAACTCTCTGAATTAGCCGTTGAAGCAGCCGTAAACCGCGATTTTGAACTCACAAACGAGGCCCGGGACCTATATATGGGTATTCAAGACCGTCAGCATGAGATTCTCGCTGATCTCCCCGAAATGCAAAACGACTCCCTGCTTCAGATTCGGGAAGTCCTCGTCAGTCTTCAAGAAACGGCCCAGTTTGCGATGCGCAATGTCGAGATTGCCGCTAATCTTGCGCTTAACGAGGAAAGCGCTGACATCACCATCCAGTAACGCTTGCCGGGGGATGTTCCACAGGCCGGACAGGCCGGGTCCCTTGGGGTCGTTCGGAGATTGTTGATTGCCGTGATGACGAAAGACCTGCAGTCTCTTGAACCACTTGGCCCCAAGGCGGTTCACAAATCTTTCCTGCCGCTGGTCACTAATGTAACCTCTGTATGCTGGTTGTCACCTGTCGATATGCCCGCTGTGTTCGAGCATCGGTGAGTGGATCGCCAGC
>JBEQBL010000114.1:0-6340 GCA_041639835.1 Salinarchaeum sp. | reverse complement strand
CGGGGAAGCACTGCACACTATCGGCGCGGTCTCCCGGCTGACCATCCGCACGAAACCGCGCGGTGGCGACGGTGCCGGAACCGAACTCCAGGTCGAGGGCGGCGAACTCACGGACGTCGGGCCCGCAGGCTGTCCCGAGGGGACCGTCGTCGAGGTGGCGGATCTCTTTTATAACACGCCCGCCCGCCGGAAGTTTCTGAAGACGACCGCAACGGAGTTCGACCACATCAACACGGTCGTCACCCACTACGCGCTCGCGAACCCCGACGTCGCGGTCTCCTTGGACCACGACGACCGGGAGGTGTTCGCAACGGAGGGCCGCGGCAGCCGCCAGTCCACCGCCTTTCAGTAATGAACAGTGCTTACGAACGGTATTGAGTTCATCAATTGAGGCTCCAGCAGTTAGGAGTGCGTCGGTAACCTGCTGAATGGCCTCAAGCGAGAGAGTCCCGGCCGGCGCCGGAAGCAACGCGCTGCCACCGCCAGTAAGCACACCAAGAACGAGATCATCAGCACCGGCAGCAGTAGCACATTCATAAACAGCGTGTGCCCCCTCGGCGCCGGTCGGAGATGGGATTGGATGGTTCCCTGTATATTCCTGAATTCGGGTAAGACCAACCGGCAAATCGGTAACAATTACCCCATCATCAATGGCATCGCCAAGCCGCGATTCAAGCGCTCCAGCCAAGCCTCCAGCAGCGTTACCACCGCCGACGATAAAGATGCGATCATATGCTGTAATCGAAAATGTTGTCGAGGGACCACAGACCGGGTCAATCGTCACCTGATCATCGCGTACCGAGAGGCAGTGGTCACAGACAGTCGATGGCTGTGCCGCTTCAATTCCGGCCAGCAGGCACCGACGAAGCATCATCCCAGCATCACCGAAGTCGGCAGGACCGGCAGGAAAGTCCGCAGGTGGGGCCATACCGGTGGTCAGAGAGGTAAGCACAAGAATCCCGGGAGCCAGCTATGGGGAAGGTATTTGTCTTACTGGGACGACGTGTCAGTAATGCGTATTTCAACCGGAGTGCCGGGATTCGACCAGTTAATTGATGGCGGGCTACCGGACGACCGGTTTTACGTTGTCAGCGGGCCGCCAGGAAGCGGCAAGACAACCCTTGCATCACAGTTTGTCACCCGAGGAGCGGCCAACGGCGAAACGGGTGTCTATCTGAGTATGCATGAAACCCGCGATCAGCTGGTTGCTGATATGTCAACCTATGAGTTTGGGTTCGGACGGGCCGTTGACGGCGGGCATGTACACTTTGTCAACTTGCTTGATAGTGAGGCTGACCGGCTATTGAATACCACGCCGGGAACCGACGCAACGTGGAATGTACAAAACGTAGCCAACCAACTCGTGTCGTTTGTTGAATCAAAGGCTGTTGATCGAATGGTGATCGACTCATCGATGTTGCTTGAATATTATTTCAACGATGAGCCGGATGCGTATATCAAGTTTTGTACCGCATTAAAACGAGTTGATGCGACCACGCTGCTGATTTCCGAGATGACCAATCCGTCCTCCTACTCGGAAGTGCATTATCTCTCACATGGCGTTGTTTTCCTGCATAATTATCTTGAGGACGGACAGATGCAACGCGGACTACAAGTGATTAAACTCCGAGGGACAGACATCAACTGTGATATCCACGAACTGGAGTTTACCTCACGGGGGCTACGGGTGAATCCAGAGACTACAGTTCGCAATTAACCACTTATGTACGAACAACGACTTGGGACAGAGTGGGATACACTTGAGGACCGCACTGAGGTGCTGGCCCGGGCCTATGCCCTTGGAGTGGCCGATCGTATTGGAACGACTCCCGAGGGCGAACTTGATCGGTTAGTAGACTGTGTCACGTCCGGGTACGATCGAAATCTGGTCAGCCTAGCCTATGAGGAGGGCCGGACGGATGCCGCCAAAGCGAACCGAACACAGCCGGAGGCGGTATGGGAAGCCCTTGTTGAGGACTCATCGGAGGAAACACCAGAAGGATCTCGATCAACGATTCCACGAGCCATACAGCCACCACAGCGTGACTCACGACCGGCTGACTCAACCGCCTCCGTACGGTTGCCGTCATTTCTCACCGGCGGTGACGACCAGTGAGTGATTCTGGACAAGTTCCGAGAGATATTGCCTGCACCGCCGGTAGCAAACGGAATGCTGCCAAGCGATAACTGATATACGCATTGGGGCGTTACCGACGCGCAATGACTTCTTCCGAGACTTATCAGCAGGGACAGGGCATGGCGGCGCATAATCAGGCGATGAGACGGATCCGGGCCAAGGCTGACAATGCTGGTCCGGCGGATGAGCCAACACGCGTGTGGATGGACCGTGATCGAACACCGGATGGAGCCGATCGGAGTTTAACCATTATTCTCAATACCGGTGGCTGTCGCTGGGCCGACAAGGGTGGCTGTACGATGTGTGGGTACGTCGCAGAGGCAACAACGGAGGTGACAGATGACGACTTACAGACACAGCTTGAGACGGCACTTGAGTATGAGTCAGAGCACGCCCGATCGCCAGCACCAGTGGTCAAGATCTACACATCCGGATCGGCACTGGATGATCGTGAACTATCACCGGCTATTCGAGAACAGATCGCCACGCGCTTTGGCACCCGTGATCGGCTTGTGATTGAATCACTCCCACAGTTTATTGATCAAAAGCGACTAACACCATTTCTTGAACAGGACTATGCGGTCGACATCGCTGTTGGTCTTGAAACAGCCGATGATCGGATTCGACAGGACTGTGTGAACAAGCCATTTCGCTTTACCGATTTTGAGGCAGCCGCTGAGACGGCGGCCGCCGCTGGAGCTGGGATCAAGGCATATCTACTATTGAAGCCGCCGTTTCTCACCGAGGCGGAGGCAATTGATGATATGGTCGAGTCTGTGCGAGCCTGTAGCGCTGTCGAGGGCTGTCATACGGTGTCAATGAATCCAACCAACGTACAGCGGTATACGATGATCGACGAGCAGTATTTCAACGGTGGTTACCGGCCACCGTGGCTGTGGTCGATTGTTGCGGTGCTACGCCGGACAACCGATGTCGATGCGATTGTAACCTCAGATCCGGTCGGGGCAGGGTCCGATCGGGGGCCACATAACTGTGGTGAGTGTGACGAGCGTGTCGAACGAGCAATCAAGGACTTTTCGCTCCGTGGTGATCCCGCAGTGTTCGAGCAGGTCGACTGTAACTGTCATCGGACATGGGAGGAAGTGTGTGATCGAGAACGAGGATACAATCAGCCATTAGCCCGGTAAGCGGCGTGGTACGGGGGCGGTACGATCAGGACCCATCATCAACGGAAAGCCGTCAGAAAGCCCTGTCCGTCGGTAGAACCAAGCTCAGGAAGTGTTGCCCGTTCCGGATGGGGCATCACCACGGCAACAGTGTCCCGATCGCCGAGCACGCCGGCGATGTTCTCTTGAGAGCCGTTTGGATTGGCAGCTTCGGAGACGGTCCCATCGGGGTCACAGTAGCGGAGTAAGACACGATCATTGACATTAAGTTGTGTTAGAGTCTCCACATCCGCCTCAAATCGCCCCTCACCATGGGCGATTGGCAGTTCAAGCACATCGCCTTCCTCATAGGCACGTGTAAAGGGCGTTGATGCATTTTCGACGCGGACATGGACGTGATCACAGCGAAACTGGGCGGAATCGTTAACGGTGAAGGCACCGGCCACCAGCCCGGCTTCAGCACCGATTTGTGCGCCATTGCAGATTCCTAAGACCGGAACGCCATCGGCAGCACGCTTGCGAACGGTCTCCATGATCGGAGCATTAGCAGCCATCGCCCCGGCGCGTAGATAGTCGCCATAGGAAAAGCCCCCTGGGAGGACAATCCCATCAAGATCGGCTGGCATGTCATCCTTGTGCCACACAATGTCGGCATCAATATCAAGATGTGCAAGTGCCCGGTGAACATCCCGATCACAGTTTGAGCCACCGAATCGGACAATCGCGACAGTCATAGACGATTAGGCCTCCTGGACTGTAATCTCGTAGTCGTGAATCGTCGGATTCGCTAGGAGCCGCTCGGCCATCGCTTCGACCCGGGACTGGGCATCGGCTGCAGAATCAGCCGTGAGGTCAACTTCGTACTGATCGGCAAACCGAAGCGCATCAACCTCAAAGTCAAGCCGTTCAAGTGCACGGCGTGTCGTCTCGGCTTCAGGGTCAAGGACACCGGATTTGAGCCGTACAGTTACCGTGGCCGTATACGTCGTCATCACCGAGATATCCGCAGAGCCAGCCGAAAACTCTTGTGCATCACGGGATCAAGTTACTCGGATGTGGATGGAATAGCGCAGTCATCCGCATAGCGAACGTCTGTAATAGCGTCAATCGCCGGCTCGGTGCCACAGACCGGACAATCCGGAGTCGGTTCAATCGGGATCGTATCAAAGGTCATCCCAAGCGCATCATAGTACACGAGTCGGCCTGTAAGCGACTCCCCGCGATCAAGCAAAAATTTGAGCGCTTCGGTGGCCTCAATGGATCCGATTGTCCCGGGAACAACGCCAAACACCCCAGCCGTCGCACAGTCGGGGACAGCATCCTCAGGCGGAGCAGAGGGGAACAGACACCGATAACATGGACCATCGCCACTGAAGCTTGTTACCTGGCCCTCAAATTGATAGACAGCGCCGTGTGTGTATGGCACGCCGGCAAGCGTACAAGTATCGTTAATAAGATATCGCGTTTGCAAGTTGTCACTGGCATCAACAACAAGATCATACGCATCGACAAGTGCCATGGCATCCGACGGCGCAAAGCGACGATTATACGTCTCGACGGTTACATCAGGATTTAATTCTGTGACAAATGCCGCGGCACTGTCGACTTTTGGACGGTCAAGATCGGACTCACCATGAATCACTTGCCGGTTGAGATTCGATCGCTCAACGATATCATCATCAATGATGCCAAGGGTGCCAACACCGGCAGCCGCAAGATACTGAATAATTGGCGAACCAAGGCCACCAGCACCAACGACAAGCACAGAGCCATCAAGGAGCGCCTGTTGGCCTTCTGCGCCAACATCCTCCATAATAAGGTGCCGGGAATACCGCTCAAGACCGGCTTCGGAAAGATTGAGATTGGTCATGACCATTGCCTAGGCTGCTTGCGAAAATAAACAATCGGCTTACGAGTGCCGGGAAGGTGATCGATCGGTGTCAATCGTCGTTTGCTCGGAGACGGCACCACGGGCTAAGCGGATCCATCCAGGACTGGTTTCGGTAATGGCCCGCCCGGAGGCAGGGACGACAGCAGTATTCTGCAGTTCAAAGACTGCCGATCGGGTGCCATCACTGACTTCAAATCGTTGTTGTCCATCAGCAGCCTCGCGTGCTGTCACTGAGAATGCGAGCGTATGATCAGCACCATCAGAGGGGGGTGTAACCTCCGGTAAGGCATCAAGTGCCGGATAAACACACTCGGTCCACCAAACTGCGGGGTAGGTATACCCGGCTGGGGCCTCCGGAAAGACCGTGTCAAAGAGAGTGTGGGTATCGGTATCGGGGTGAGCATCAAGATACTCAGCAACCGTGCCAACAGCATCCTGCTCTGTCGGCGTGAGCGTTGGGCCATCCGGGATATCGATATGGAGAGCGTTTGGATCAGCGAGCCGTTTTGACCGTGGACGATCCGGATCCCAATCGGCATCCGGCAGAGTTGTTGAAGTGGGATGCTCCGAGTCATCCACCGAAGAAGCGTGTGTCTCGGTCTCCCCACGGCGGAGATATAACAGCACCCCGAAGATCCCGGTGAACAAGACAATCGCGGCCCAGCGATACGGCCGGTTCCCAGCTACCTCTGCGTGGGCTCCCACCCCGGCCGCAAGGAGCGTATGCGCGAGAATGGTACCAATGAGATAGATCTGCATCAGACTGCGATTAGGCGTCGTCGATCACTTCGAGTCCGCGGTTCTCGATGGCGTTTGGATCAAGCCCCACTTCCTCGAGAAACTCTCGATACTCGCGTTCACACTGCTCGGCCGCCTGCTGTTTATCCGACGCTCGGTCACATAGTGCAACGAGATCCTCGGGAACATCGTTGGTGGCGACAATCCAGTGGTTGATGAGATCCGACAGTCGGCGAATTGGACTCGTAAAGTGCCCATAAATCTCGAAATTAAGCGCATGATGTCCGGAGAATGGGTCGTTCATATACTTCGCCCGGGGCATGACCTTCATTACGGCCCACTGGATTTTTCCGAGCTGTCGTTCCGGAGCCTCTTCAAGGGTCGCGTTCACCGCCTTCCGTGGCTCATCCCACTTATCCGCGGGAACAGAAACACCGTCAAGTTCCT
>JBEQBL010000113.1:0-6427 GCA_041639835.1 Salinarchaeum sp. | reverse complement strand
CCGCGGACATGGGTATGTGATTACAGCGGTAGCGAGGCGAAAGCCCACCCCTTCAGGGGGGTGGATGAAGCCGACATGATATGCCACAAACCACGTGACATAGGCTGGTTGTAATCCTACCATTCATTCTATTGGAGAGGCTATAACGCGGTAGACATGCGGCATGCTGCTGTGGGGAACGTGCTCATGCTCAAGACGGCAACGAGTGCGTCACAACACACTACACACAACTCACACACCTTCGCAGCCCAACCAGCAGCGGTTGGCATGTCACGAGCCACCTCCCCTTTTGTGGCTGCAACGGGGAGGTGGGTCGATGGCCCGGCCTGCTGCCCACGGTGCTGGACGCCCGTGAGTGCCACTCCTGTCAGGAAGGGCAACACTGAGCGGACAGCCAAAACGCCACCCCCTCTTCGAGGGCCGAAGGTGCATCAGCGAACCTGCAAGTTCACAGCCGGGGTGATCCAACCGGGATTACCCACGGAGGAGTCCAACGACTTCAATCGTGGGAGGAGGTCAAGCCACCATTTATGCGTCGTAATGAGGTGGCTGTGGCCGTCGATACCGGATCCTGACTGACGGCTCAACTCTCGTTGTATACCTAATCGGCTGCCTGTGGTGGCGTGGCTGTTGTACTGTTGGTACTGTTGTCAGTCGCTGTCGGTGGCGCAGTTGTTGCCGTGCCGCCACCGCCACCAGCCAGGAACTCGGCGAGATTTCCGATCAGCACGTTGTTGTCCGCCCGGGTGGCGTACTCGGGTTGCATGAAGGTTGTATCCCCGATTAATACGACATTCCCGGACTGTGCGGCAACCGTTTGCGCACCTGTCTGGCGTGTTGTTGATCGCGTCGCCTCAGCACGCAAGATATCCGCGCCACCGCCGGTTGCGGTTACCGGTGCTGCTGATCGCAACGCTATCCGGTCAATCCCGGCAGTAAGCGGCGTTGTCCCTGTTGGCGTGGCGTAGACATTGAGATATCCAAGATCATTTTCACGAAGATTGTAGAGATATCCCGGGTCTGCATAGAAGCCAAGCCGTGTCATTACGTCTCCGCCGTCAGTTGCTGCCGTTCGCGGACGGATCACGTTTTCCTGTGGATCCGACAGCAAGGCCACTGACCCACTTCGGGATGCAAACTGGTCGATTGCGGCCAGTTCATCGCTGGTGTAGCTGCGTGTTGGATTTGCAACGATCAGTGCATCTGCATTGTCTAAGGCCGGTTCCAGTGGCCCGCTTCGATGATACTGTACCTCAGCCCCACGGTCAGTCATCGCTGACAGCAGTGGCCCAAGCGTGCGTTCAGAAATGTCGTTTCCATGTGATAGATCGACCATGACAACCGTACCGGCGGCCGATCGATCCATTGCAACGGTCCCGTCTCCGGTGGCCCCCTCCGGTAAGAACGCCTCCGGCTCGGAGGTTGTGAGATTTGTCTCTGCCGGCGGGGCAGTCCCACCAATTAACGCCGGAGCGATAGCCGAGATCACTAGCACGCTCAGGACAATTACCGCAAAGAGGCCGCCCACACGAGAGAGTTGACCTCCCGCATCGGAGTGTTCGGCATCGGGCGTTGACTCGTCAGCGCTCATGAGTCTTCCTCCGTGGTCACCGATTCCGGATCAACGGCCCCGATGACCTCTTGTTCATCCTGTATTTCGCCGTGGATCATGTAATACTGTGGCGTGTCAACGCCAGCGTACTCCTGCATTGATTCCTCAACGACAACGACCGTTCCATTCTCAGTTTCCGCAAGTAGTAGGCCTGCCAGTCCTCGTGAGACTTCAAACCGCTGTGTATCATACCGACTCAGCCCGGCCTTGGTGGCAGCTGCATGGACCGCATCGTCAGTTGTGCCAAGCTCATCCGCAAACCCATTCTCAACAGCTTTGACTCCCGCATAGGTATTGGCCTGCTCGACAACCGATCGATTTACTGCCAGTTGATCCTCTCGCTGCTCCATCACACTATCGACAAAGGCTGTCTGAATGGCTGCTAAGGTCTGTTCAGTATCGACGGGGTGTTGGCCGCGCTTTGCCGGACCAGTGGTATCCGGTCGAGGGCCACTTGGCTGTGGAGCCGGCCCGACAACCCCAACGCTTCCAACGATTGAGGCCGGGGTTACGTAAATTGACTCCGCCGGCGCCGCAGTATAGTAAGCGCCAGAGGCCCCGATCCCGCCGATACTTGCCATAACCGGCATATCCTGTGCGGTTCGCTCAACAGCGATATATAACTCCTCGCTGGCGGCGGCTGAGCCACCTGGACTGTCAATATCAAGGACAACTGCTTTAATCGAACTCTCACTGCGTGCTGTCTCAAGATTGTCCCGGACATCATTGGCAACACTTCCTGTGATTGTGCCATCAACCTCAATGACGGCAACGGTGCCCTGAGGGCTGCTGGCAGCCCCATAGACAACTGGTGCGAGCACTGCACTGACGACCACAGCCGCGACGATAGCAATTACCATCCCGCGTTGGCCTTGTAACTGTCGTGTAATCGCATGCCACATCCTAACAATCACAACCTACTGCCACGGCCCAATAAACTTAGCCGCGCGTTGCTGTGTCTGCATCGCCAACCGACGTATGATGGCTGCCGACAACGAGATGGATATGTCCCCCCCCTGGTTGCTGTATGCCAGTCCACTACGGTGTGCTCACAGAAAGCGATCGTCAGCCTGCTGATCCGTGACGGCTGCGGATGTTTCCTCAAGCCAGCCAGTCGTTGTCTCTGCCGGGACATCAAAGGCGGGCACAAATGGCTTGATATCCAGAAGGGGGGTGTCATCAACAACATCAATCCCGGAGACTGTCAGCTGTGTCTCATCACGACCCTCAATGGCGACGACAGAGTAGCCAATCGGATTGGGCCGACAAGGCGCCCGGGTGGCAAAGACACCATGTGTCGTGTCATCGAGAAACGGCTCGGGTGTGAGTGTCTGTTCGTCTCCATCCATGGCGTGAAAATGATACACAAGCAGACAATGCGAGAAGCCGTCAAGATCCTGTAGCCCGGCCGCATAGGCGGGTGCAAGTTCAACAGTACCGGTAACCTCAGTTGCCCCTGGTGGCTGAATCGGCATGTCAACCGGCGAGTCAAACGGTGTTTCGATCACGCCAATGGGCTCGTATGTTACTGTCTGGTCGTCCATAGCTGTCCGCCATCGGGAAGCCACCTTATTCTGTCGGCTGTGGTCTCCCTGGGTGGCTGTTGACCAGCGGTGTCCCCGTGTATCACGGTGTTGAAACGCCGTATTCGGCCCGATAGACGGTCCCATTGTAACGCACCAGCTGCCGTGCCCCCGAGTACTCAGATAGATCCTCGCTGTCAGCGGCGAAGATCGTTCTTAGCAGGGCCCGTTCTGTGTCGGTATCCGCCCCTGATACTGCGTGTGTGTATCCATCGTTAATAGCTGTCTCAAGGATTTCCTGCTGACGGTCTGATAACTCCGAGGGCTCAATTGTAACCACATCCGCCATCTGTTGTGTGAGGACCTGCTCACCGTACGCCTCCTGTGACTCGGCAACTGTTGTGGCCGTTATCTCATAAGTTGTTAACTTTGCCGTCTCCTCGCTGTTGATAGCGTCAAGCACGACCACCACCGGATCATGGGCTGCTGTTTCAATATGTGCTGTGGGGTCGTATCGAAGCGCCTCATATCGTGGATTAGGAACCAGCACGGACTCTGTGTGTGCGTCCGGATAGGTCAGGGTCATCGATAGCTCTTGACTGGTCTGATCAGCCACTGCTGCCGCCAGTGACGGTCGATGCCTATTGAGTGGGCCCGTGATGAGGGCCTGGTAATCGACCGCTGGCAGGTCCTCAAATGCGACCGTCTGGGCCGCCGATACTGACGCTGCTGCCGGTTGTGTGAGTGTACTCTCAATGGTATACCGAACCCCCGGTGTCTGGTTGATTGCTGTCACAGCAAGTTCGATAATCTGTCCGTCATGTCGAATGATACTCTCGGGAACCACCGTTGTCCCCGCTTGATAGGTGGCCGAGCCCGTTTCAACCGCCTCGGTAACGAGCGTAACGCCATATGGGCCAAACTCCCGGCGTGATACTGCCCGTGTCTGCTCGTCAACCACGGTCTCCGGCGTCTGTTCGGTAAGGCGCAAGCGGCCCGTCATCTCCCCGTGATCGGTGGTAACCCCACAGCCAGCAAGACCGCTTATAAGTATGGCCCCGCTGCTGGCAAGCGCCTGTCGACGTGTCAGTGACATTGACTGGGGATTCACAGACAGCTATCAAAAATATATAAGGTTTGTTTCGCATACCGCAACAGGTCAGTTGTTCCGCCCGATTAGTTCACCGACCACTGTGCTCCTGGTGTGATGTTTCGGTCAGCGTGAACCACCAGTCGTACTGCTCATAGGCGTCGTTGTCAGCTTCGGCAACGACTGCTTTGATTCCCTCCTCTGTGTCTGGTGGCGGTAACAACACCTGGTCATCGAACAACGTATTCTCCGGCCAGTCCGCTGGGGTGGCAACGTCCTCGCTGTCGCTTTGCTGGAGGGCATCAATCGATCGGAGAATTTCATCGATGTTGCGGCCAATCTCCTTCGGATAATACAGAATCTGCCGGACCGTCCCGGTTGGATCAATGATAAAAACCGCCCGCACGGTACTGGTTCCGGATCCGGGATGGATCATCGCTAACTGCTCGCTGACTCGCCCGGCGTCATCGGCAATAATCGGAAAGCCGATCTCGACACCGAGTTCCTCGGCAATCCAGTCGGTCCACTTGTGATGGGCCTGTAGGCGATCGACGGAC
This sequence comes from Salinarchaeum sp., assembly GCA_041639835.1. GTDB lineage: Archaea > Halobacteriota > Halobacteria > Halobacteriales > Salinarchaeaceae > CAZFMU01. The sequence continues at coordinate 1,645 of JBEQBL010000113.1, read as the reverse complement.
AATCCGATCAGGGAGACTCCCCGCTGTTCGAACGCGTCTCGATGCTGTTCGAAGGCCACAAATTCGGTTGTACAAACCGGTGTGAAATCACCCGGGTGACTGAACAACACAAACCACTCCCCCTCATAGTCCTCCGGTAGCACCACAGTGCCATGTGTTGTCTTTGCCTCGATTGACGGGAATTGACTCCCGATTAACGGCAGTGACTGTGACGGTGTTGGTTCGCTCACAAATATGGAACGTATTCGCTATCTAATAAGTATGCGGGGTAGGTCTCACTACCGTCAATTGCAGTGCTCACACTCAAAGCGTAACTGTCAGGTGCTCGTGTTTGTATTGGTACCGTCCCGGTGGGCCCCCGTGCTGGTGGCCTATCTCTTGATCGACGGCCGGTCGGTTACCCTGCCGACGCCGCTAATCACAAATCGCGTACCGTTGTCCACCTCAACGGTGCCATGCCAGCCATGCCCGGAAACAACGCGCTCGACGATCAACAGGCCAAGACCCACTCGTGCGGAATCAAACGTTCCGTCGAACAATGACTCGACAAGATCCTCTGGTAGTCCCGGACCATCATCGGCCACAGTGAACCCATCATCGGTTCCCTGCACCGTCACCGTGACATCAGATCCACAGTGTTCATCGACATTTCGAAACAGGTTCTCGAGAAGTTGCTGTAGTCGCGATCGATCGGCCAGTATCGACCGATTCTGTTTGACAACTAATGTGGCATCATCCGGACTGACCGTTTCCCATGCTGCATGGGCAATTGTTTTAAGCGCTACCGGTTCACGCTCACCAACATCATTTCCGTCCCGAGCCAGCGCAAGTGTTTCACCAATGAGTGTCTCCATGCGATCTAGCGACTGTATGACCGTTTCGAGATGCTCGGCTTCGGGTTCTGACGCCGATTCGGCAGCTAATTCGGTGTATCCCTTGGCAGTTGTGAGTGGATTTCGCAGATCATGGGTCAACACGCCGGCAAACTCATTGAGCCGATCCTTTTGTTGATCAAGGGCCTGATGGTGTTTTTCACGCTCTAGCTCGTTTCCGATCCATCGGCTGAGTAACTGGACAAACCGCTTTTCATCCTCGGTAAAGGGCATTTCACGTGGTGTCTCACCGCCATAACAGAGGGTGCCGTATGTCTCACCATCGACCAACACTGGAGCGCCAATGTAACATTGCAGTTGTGTCGTTTCACGCGCAGTGTCGTCGGCGTATGTTGACTCCCCAGCATTCGCAATGGCAAGTGTCTCCCGATTATCAACGACATGGCGACACCAGGTGTCTTGCAAGTTGTGTACTGCTCCGGCAACGTATGTGTCCGCCATATCGTCTGACTCAATAATCTCGTACTCGCCGGCGCCGGTATACGAAAGCACGCCATGTGGGAGTTCAAGTCGCTTCCGACCCACAGCGATCGCCTGATTGATCTTCTCCGCGATGGACAGCGACGAGTCTGCCTCAAGCGCAAATAAATCGCGAAAGTAGTTCGTCGCATCCGACTGCGCCATAGTGTATCTATGCGGGTGACAGGTAAATGCCTGCTCGTTGCCTGATTGACCACCACATCGAATGCATGTTGATCATACTATCCTTATTACAAGTATCGACATCGACACTGACTGTCGGGTGTCGGGGA
>JBEQBL010000112.1:0-6584 GCA_041639835.1 Salinarchaeum sp. | reverse complement strand
GACCGGTTCGCGCAAAACTAACCGATGATCCCCCACCGGGATTTCAGGTTGTGCGTGCGAGCCTCCAGACCGCCCTCGAACATGCGGATGCTGGGTTGCGGATCGCAACGTCCCGTCACGGCGAAGTGTTGACTCTCTCGGGACTCCGCACCCTCGCAACTCGTGGCCAACAGGAGGGATTCACCCTCGCCTTTGGCGCCCCACAGCGTGGACTCCCGGACATCCTCGGGGTTGATGTCGACGCAATCGCCACCGACGCCGACGGTTCATCCGGGTTCGACCGATGGCTCAACACGATCCCACACCAGGGAAGCGAAACGGTACGCACCGAAGAAGCGGTGTTCGCCTCGCTCGCAACCCTAACGCTCACGGAGTGAGACAATGCCAGAACCAAACAGACCACGCAAAGGCTCGCTGGGGTTCAGTCCCCGGAAACGCGCCGAGAGTGAAGTTCCGCGATTTGATTCGTGGCCGGAGGCCGACGGACAGCCGACGCTGCAGGGATTTGCTGGCTACAAAGCCGGCATGACACACGTGGTGATGATCAACGACCAGTCCGAGTCCCCAAATGAGGGGATGGAAGAGACTGTTCCGGTTACGGTCGTTGAAACACCACCAATGCAGGCCGCCGCACTTCGCGTCTATGAGGAGACCGCGTATGGACTCCGTCCAAAGACCGAAGTCTGGGGGCCTGACCTGCACGAGGATCTTGATCGCGTTCTTGACGTTCCGGAGACCGTCGACTTTGACGGCGACTCCGACGCGATCCGCACAGCCGTCGCCGACGGTCTTATTGATGAGGTCCGAATGATTACCCACACCGTTCCCGGAGCCGTTGATGGTGTTCCCCAGAAACGGCCCCATGTCATGGAAACACGGATCGGCGGTGGACCAGTCGGAGACCGTGTCGAATATGGACTTGAACTGCTCGCCGATGGTGGCCGCCACGAGATGGCGGAACTGTTCCGTGCCGGTGAATATCTTGATGTCTCCGGCATCACCAAAGGCAAAGGTACACAGGGCCCGATTAAACGCTGGGGCGTCCAGCGCCGGAAGGGCAAACACTACCGCCAGGGATGGCGACGTCGGATCGGGAACCTCGGTCCGTGGAACCCATCGCGTGTCCGTTCGACTGTTCCTCAGCTGGGTCAGACCGGATATCACCAGCGTACTGAACTGAACAAGCGACTGATTGAAGTCGGCGATGACGATGTGACCCCCGACGGCGGTTTCGTCAACTTTGGCGACGTCGACGGGTCTTACGTGTTGGTAAAAGGATCGCTGCCGGGTCCGGAAAAGCGGTTACTCCGCTTTCGTCCCGCGATTCGGCCAAACGACCAGCCGCGCCTCGACCCCGAGGTGCGACATGTATCAACGGCATCGAACCAAGGATAATCAATGCAGACGACAATTCACGATCTGGACGGCGAGCCCGCCGATGAGATCACGCTGCCATCGGTCTTTGAGACGACCGTTCGGCCGGATCTGATCAAGCGTGCTGTGGTGGCCGCTCAGGCGAACCGCAAACAGGACTACGGGGCTGACGAGTACGCCGGCCTCCGCACCCCGGCAGAGTCGCCGGGCAGCGGTCGTGGGATGGCACATGTTCCCCGGATTAACGGGGAAGCCGCCCGTGTCCCACATACCGTCGGTGGACGGAAAGCCCATCCGCCGAAAGTCGAGAAGGACCGGACCAAGGATCTCAATGACAAAGAACGCAAGCAGGCCGTCAGGGCAGCTATTGCGGCAACGGCCGACGCTGACCGCGTTGCCGCCCGCGGACATGAGTTTGACGACGCTCTTGACCTACCGGTCGTTGTTGCCGACGACTTTGAAGAGCTTGTCAAAACCCGCGAAGTGGTGTCATTTCTTGAAGCTGCCGGGCTACACGCTGACATCGAACGCGCTGACGACGGACGGACAATCCGTTCCGGTCGCGGAACGACCCGCGGTCGCAAGCGACAAACGCCGGCGTCAATCCTGTTTGTGACCTCAGGTGAGGCTGGTCCGTCACGGGCTGCCCGCAATCTTGCTGGTGCTGATGTTGCCACCGCGAACGAGGTCAACACAGAGGATCTAGCCCCCGGCACTCATCCTGGACGGCTTACCGTCTATACCGAATCCGCTGTTGAGGAGGTGGCTGACCGATGACCGATAATGTCATTCAGCATCCGTTGGTGACCGAAAAGTCGATGAACGACATGGACTTCGAGAATAAGTTGCAGTTTGCCGTCAACCCTGACGCTTCAAAGCCGGAAATCGCCGATGCTGTAGCCGAACGGTTTGATGTTGACGTTGTTAGCGTTAATGCACATTTCACCATGGACGGATATAAAAAGGCAATCGTCGAGTTGTCCCCAGAGGATGATGCCGACGAAGTTGCCTCTCGTATTGGGGTGTTCTAAACATGGGACGACGGATCCGAGGTCAACGACGCGGTCGCGGGGGCTCGACGTTCCGAGCACCCTCACACCGGTATAGTTCAGCAAAACAGCACAAAGCAACCGAGGATGACACCGATGTAATCGTTGGGACGGTCGTTGATATCGACCATGACCCAACCCGCTCGGCCCCGGTTGCCGATGTTGAGTTCGAGGACGGTGACCGTCGTGTCGTCATCGCCCCGGAAAGTGTCGGCGTTGGCGATGAACTTCATGTTGGTATTTCGGCGCCGATTGAACCCGGGAATACGCTGCCACTTGCGGAGATCCCGGAAGGTGTCCCCGTGCATAACGTTGAAGCCCAGCCGGGTGACGGGGGAACCTTCGCGCGTGCAAGCGGCGTGAGTGCCCGTGTCATTACACACGATCGAAACGCAACGGTCATTCAGCTGCCCAGTGACGAGGTCAAACGTCTTGATCCGTCCTGTCGCGCAACAATCGGTGTTGTCTCCGGCGGCGGACGAACCGAGAAGCCGGTCGTCAAGGCCGGTAAAAAGTACCACAAGGTCCAGTCCCGTGGGACTGTTTGGCCTCGCGTTCGCGGGGTTGCAATGAATGCCGTTGACCACCCATTTGGTGGTGGTGGCCGACAGCATCCTGGCCGACCAAAGAGTGTCTCGCGGAATGCACCGCCGGGACGAAAGGTCGGTGACATTTCCTCCCGTCGGACCGGACGAGGTGGCAACGAATGAGTTCGGAGTATCGAACCGGCCAAGAGGGTGAGTTCACCTATCGTGGCCACACGCTTGAGGAGTTGCAGGCAATGGATATCGACGAGGTTGCGGAACTGCTTCCCGCCCGCCAGCGGCGAACTATTAAGCGCGGTCTCGGGACTGAGCGAGAAAAGCTCCTTGAGACGGCCCGTAACACGTCTCCGGAGGAGTCCGCTCGGGACCCGATCCGGACACACCTGCGCGATATGCCCATTCTTCCGGAGTTTGTTGGACTCACGTTCGCGGTCCATAATGGACAGGACTTCGAACGCGTTGAAATCGAACCGGAGATGATCGGGCACTATCTTGGTGAGTTCCAACTCACCCGACAGCAAGTCGAGCATGGACAGGCCGGTATCGGGGCAACACGCTCCTCGAAGTTTGTGCCGCTCAAGTGAGGTGATCGGAATGGGAATCAGCTACAGTATCCAGACAGACCCGGAGAAACACGCCAAAGCGATGCTCCGGGAGCGACAGATCAGTCACAAGCATAGCAAGGCGATTGCCCGCGAAATCAAAGGTCAGACCGCCGCTGAGGCACAGCAGTACCTACAGGCGGTTGTCGACGGCGAGCAGGCAGTCACGTTCCGACAACATAACAGCGGGGTTGGCCATCGATCCGATATCGACGGCTGGGATGCCGGTCGATACCCGGAGAAAGCAAGCAAGGCCTTCCTAGATCTGCTTGAAAACGCGATTGCCAATGCCGAGAACCAGGGCTTTGAGGGTCAATCAATGGAGATTATCCATGTTGCTGCCCACAAGGTCGGCGAAACACAGGGCCGCCGTCCCCGTGCAATGGGGCGTGCGTCGCCAGTCAGTTCGCCCGAAGTCGACGTTGAACTGGTCCTTGAATCCATGGAGGGTGATGCATAATGGCAGATGAACAGCAGTTCATTGACGACGGTCTTCAACGCTCGCAGATTGACGAGTTCTTTGCGGATGAGCTTGGCCGTGCGGGGTACGGCGGCATGGAAGTCGCCAAGACGCCGATGGGCACGCAGATTGTGCTCAAGGCCGAAAAGCCCGGTATGGTCATCGGTAAGGGTGGCGAGAATATCCGGAAGATCACTTCCACCCTTGAAAACGAGTTCAATCTTGAGGACCCGCAGGTCGATGTTCAAGAAGTGGACGAGCCGGATCTTAACGCCCGGATCGTCGCCGACCGACTTGCCAATGCCCTTGAACGGGGCTGGTACTTCCGGAAGGCTGGGCACACGACGCTTGAACGGATCATGGACGCCGGTGCCTTAGGTGCCGAGATTGTCCTTTCCGGAAAGTTGACTGGTGCCCGCTCTCGTGTTGAGAAGTTCTCCGATGGGTACATCAAGCACAACGGTGAACCGGCCGACGAAATCGTCGATTTCGGACAGTCAGTTGCGGTGATGAAACTCGGGACCATCGGCGTCAATGTCAAAATCATTCCGCCAGAGGCGCAGTTGCCGGATGACTTTAAGATCGCAGAAGATGCTGACACAAGCGATCTTGAACCGAGTGAACCCGAAGAGGAAGGTGTTGAGGATCTGATTGCCGACGATATTGACACCGATACCGTCGAAGAGCTTGAGGCTGCTACTGAGGATGCAACAGCTCCCGAGCCTCCGGCGGAACCGGAACCTGTCGAAGAGCCCGTTGAGGAGCCAGCCCCCGTCGAGGAGGTTGAACAGCCCCCTGAAGCTGATGTCGAGGCTATCGAAGAGGAACTCGATGAGCTTGATGAGGAGGTCGAAGAGGAAGCTGAGGAACTCCTCGATGAAATGGAGGAAGATACCCAATGACCATTCTTCATCCCGATGAGATCCGTGATATGACCCCCGCCGAGCGGGAGGCTGAACTTGACGAATTCCAGACGGAGTTGCTCAACGCAAAAGCCGTTCAGGCTGCCGGTGGGGCCCCGGAAGATCCGGGGCGCATCAAGGAACTGCGCCGCGCAATCGCGCGAATCAAGACCATCCAGCGTGAAGAAGGCGATATCGAATGATGGCACTGGCTCCTGAAACGCTTCCCCGACACGAGCTTGCCGGCCTGCCCGTCGAAGTCACCGGTGCAACCAACCCCGACTTGGTCGGGATTACTGGCCGTGTTCGCCGTGAGACAGCCCACACGCTGTATGTTGAGGGCGCTGACGGGGTTTCTCAGGTGCCAAAGGCGGAAGCCACATTCGCCTTCGCCATACTGGATGGTGATCAACTACCCGCGGACCGCAAGGTCCCGGATCCGACATCCAATGAGGATGTCACATACGTTACGGTGGCTGGAGATCGACTTGTCTCTCGACCCGCCGAACGGACTGAACTACGAGGTGATACGATATGGGAATCGGATTAGACGTACCTATGCCTCCGGAACCAGACGACTCGGAGGCGTACGACTACGACACCTGTCCGTTCTATGGTGACCTATCCGTCCGGGGCCAAGTCCTGGAAGGCGAGGTCGTCTCAACGGACATGGACAAGACAGTGATCGTCGAGCGGGAATATGATGTCTCAGTGCCGAAATACGACCGATACATGAAACGCCGCTCCCGCATCCCGGCCCACGTGCCGGGTGTGCTGGAGCCGCTATCGGTTGGCGACAATGTGAAGATTGCCGAATGTCGCCCGCTCTCAAAGACCAAGTCCCACGTCGTCGTCGAGGTTGTCTCGGCGGCGGAGGGGGGTGAATAGACAATGGAAGCAATCAACGCCGATGTCACGCAAGGACTTGAGAAAGGCTCGTCGCTGCAATGCGCCGACAACACCGGTGCCCGTGAGCTGAAGCTGGTCAGTGTTCATAACTACTCAGGAACGCTTAACCGGCATCCAAAGGCAGGGCTCGGTGACAAAATCACCGTCTCGGTGACGAAAGGAACGCCGGAAATGCGACGACAGGTCCTTGAGGCTGTGATCGTTCGACAGCGCAAACCGATCCGCCGTCCTGACGGCCGTCGGGTAAAGTTCGAAGATAATGCTGCTGTCATTATTGATGACAACGAGGAACCGCGTGGGACCGAGATTAAGGGCCCGGTTGCCCGTGAGGTTGCGGAACGGTTTGGAACAATTGCCAGTACTGCCACGATGATCGTATGAGCAAACAACCACGCAAACAACGCGCGCAGACGGAACGAGCTCCGCTGCATGAGCGTCACGACCAAGTTCGAGGGACCCTCGCTGAGGATCTCCGCGAGGAATATGGCACCCGGAACGTTCGTGTCAACGTCGGTGATACCGTTGAGGTCATGCGCGGCGACTTTGCCGGACAGGTCGGTGAGGTCGTTCGTGTTGATCTTAAAGACGCGATTGTTCACGTTGAGGGTGTGACAGTCGAGACGGCCGATGGAGAAGAAGTCCCACGGCCTGTTGATGCGTCGAACCTCAAGGTGACCGAACTTGAATTGGACCGTGACCCGCAGCGTGAATCGCGAATTTCAAGCACAGGTGATAGCGAATGA
>JBEQBL010000111.1:0-6589 GCA_041639835.1 Salinarchaeum sp. | reverse complement strand
AAAGTCGTCGCACGCCATACTTACTATCAGAAGCATGAACGTTCCGACCGACCTCACCTCGTATATCCGGGTGCTCAAGATGGCCAGTACCCCATCTTGGGGAGAGTTCTCGCAAGTCGCCAAGGTTGCTGCCATCGGTATCCTGTTGGTCGGCGCGCTTGGGTTCGGGTTATTCGTGCTGATGAACTTCCTGCCTGGGTGATTTAATGCCGATTTACGCAGTCAAAACGACCGCCAGTCAAGAACGTACCGTCGCGGATATGATTATCAACCGGGAAGAGGAATCGATCCATGCAGCCCTTGCCCCGGATTCGCTGACCTCCTACGTTATGGTGGAGGCCGATGATGGGGCCGTCTTCGATCGCATTCTCGATGAAATCCCCCACGCTCGTGATGTGGTTCGCCGTGATGGTGATGCCGCTCCCAGTGATTTCTCCGAGGTTGAACATTTCCTCTCTCCAACTCCGGATGTCGAAGGAATTGCCGAAGGGGATATTGTCGAGCTCATTGCCGGCCCGTTCAAAGGCGAAAAGGCACAGGTCCAGCGTATTGATGAGGGCAAAGATCAGGTAACCGTTGAGTTATACGAGGCCACGGTGCCGATTCCAGTCACCGTTCGCGGCGATCAAATACGTGTTCTTGACTCCGAGGAGCGTTAATCGCTGTCCGCAAGTGTCACGCCATCAAGGCGGTCAATCACGGCCGTAAGATCCGCGTGTGATTCGATCTCGTCTTTGATCTGCTCTCGCGTGCGTACCGCTTCGACACTGACACCGTACGAACGCATATATTCTGCTCGGGTGTGACCCTCGACAGCATGGCGGATGGCAAGGTAGCCATCCGGTAGAATCGTCCCACAGACTTGACACTCAATTCGATTGTGGTCTTCGGTCTGATGCACAATCAGATCTTCAGGATCATTGAACTGCACCGTACACTCGCCGATCCCGCAGTGCCACTTCATCGCGGTTATTGACCCTTTCTTACCAGCTGTAATAACCGTTCCGCCAGTCCGTGCCTGGTTGTGGTTTCGGCCTGATTATGTTGGATCAACAATATCGTAGGTAACCTCGGCATCAGTTAGTGGGTCTGTTACCCGCCCGACAAGATTGCCCGTGGCGACAACAACAACACTTAACCCCCGACTTGCTGCGTCAGCGGCTACCTCACCGGCTGCAAAGGTTGTATCCGCGGTGATGCCAGCAGCATCAAGCGCCGCAACAGCCTCGACACCGGCGGCGACAATGACATCCTCATTCTCACAACTGGCCTGTATCTGGTCAGTCACAACAGTTCGACTCCCCCCACGGCTAATTGGTGGCACCTGTACGACGGTCACATGACCCGGGTCAATATCAATAATGCCCGCAAAGTCAGTTACCCCAACGTCCTCGCCGGCAGCAGCCCCTCGCGTTGCGGTTCCGGTTGCGGCGCCACCATCTCCTGATCTTGCATGTAACAACCCCTCGGTCAGCGACAGTGATACTGTCTCCCCCGCCTCAATGGCATCCATTGCGATGGCGGCGTCTTCCCGCACTTCTCCTAACACATCGCCGGTAACATGTTCAAGATACTGCCGAATTTCGGAGGATTCATCGAGCAGCCAGTCGACACCTTTGGTTGTCACGCGATATCGCGACCGTCCATCTTTTCGCACAAGTCCATCCGCCGCTAACGCCTGGATATACTCACTGACGGCTTGACTCGTGATCCCAACAGCATCAGCAATTTCACCCTGACTGACGGCCGGCTGCCGGTCGGCAATTTCGACAAGAATCCGAAACCGGGTCGCCGATCGCTGATTGTCCAACACGTCGGCCATATCATACGCTCACCGGCACATGCATAAAAACCGCTGCCCTGTCGTCAAGTTCATCACGCTCCCCTTCTGAATTCGTAGTAATGGGACCGGGACCGCTGTCCATCATTGATGTGATTATCCAGGGACGGGACCTGATCCTTTGGACCGCCATGGCGGCATTCCTGTCTGCGACTGCTCTTGAGATGCTTGATCATCGTGATCGTGCAATTCCTGTGGCTGGCGCCGGGTGGGTGCTGTTCGGGGTCTTCTGGTTGGCGATGTTCCCGTACTTTTACTTTGAGTTTCGCAGTCCGCTTGAGGCGTTGTTGAGTCTTGCCGGCGGGCCGTTATCATTTTACACCGCCTATCTGCTTGTCTCCGGTCGTGGTTCAATTTTGGCCCTCTCGCGTGCTGTTGGACTCATGGGGCTAATCTACCTTCCGGCAACAGCAATTGAACCGCTCCGGGTGTGGCTGATTGAAACGGTCGCCCAACAGACCCATTTTGGCATGGAACTGCTCGGATATAGCCCCGGTGTTGAGGAAGGAGCAAACGGATACCAGAGTCGGTTTGCCTTTGATGGCTACAGCACATATATCGTCATCTCCTGTACTGGGATTGGTAGTATCTCGATTTTCGGCGGCTTGATTGCCTCGACGTCTGCCCCACTTCGACGCAAAGTTAGTGCCTTTGCCGCCGCTGCTGGCGTTATCTGGATCCTCAACCTCGCCCGGAACGTTTTTGTTGGGCTGGCCTCCCCGCTTGGCTGGTTTGATCAGTCCTTGTTCGTCTCTTTGACCACGCTCCTCGCTGGCGATGAGATTGTCCCGTCATATTTCATCTCCCACCATCTTATTTCACAGTCGCTGTCGCTTGTCGCACTGCTTGGGATCACGCTTCTCGTTGTTCGACTTGTGCCCGAAGTCGTTCGGCCGCTTGAGGAAGTCTTGTATATTCTGACTGGCGATGAGTATGATCTCGGAGACGCTTTTGGTACACCAACACGGGCTGACGGTGGCGATGCCCCTCAACGTTGAGTTTGTCGACCGGGCCGCTTACATCCCGGCCACTGATACGTTGATCTGCGCTGATACCCATTTAGGACGTGATGCAACTGCCCCCGTTGAATTTCCACTTGGTGAGTCCACCCGGCTTGTGGATCGGCTGACTGCGCTTTTGCAGCAGTATGACCCATCGGAGTTTGTCATTGCTGGGGATGTCCTCCATGCCTTTGAGCAGGTCCCGGAGACGACTGAAGATGACATCGGCGAGATCATTGACGCTGCCGATGCCGTTGGAGCTACCACAACGCTTGTCGCTGGCAATCATGATACACTGTTGTCCACAATTTCACCGGCTGCCCCGGTTGATACATACCGTATTAGCGATGAGTTGCTTATTGCCCATGGAGATGCTGAACCCGTTGAGGCCGGTGAGTCATCGCCTCCTTCAATGCTCATTATCGGACATGTACACCCGGCAATTGTGATTGAGGGCCAGCGACATCCCTGCTATCTTTATAATCCACACTCAGTACCATCACTGCTTGTCCTACCGGCGTTTAATACACTGGCCCCCGGTACGACCGTCAACGGCGCTACCGGTGCTGATCTTCCCTCACCACTGATTGATGATCTTGACCGCTTCCGACCGATTGTCCGCGATTCGGACGCTAATGATACCCTCCGGTTCCCGCCACTTGGCGACCTGCGTGACTTACTTTAAATACTTGCTCGGTCCTGAAGAAGCGCGTTGGCGGCGGTTCGACCGCTTGCTAATGCACCTTGTAAGGATGACCATCGGGTATACTCCCCGGCAAGATAACAGCGCCCTGATGGCGCATCAACTGTTGGTAGCTGATCGTGAATACCCGGTGGTTGATCGAACTGCGCCAAGGGGATACGATCTGTCGCCACCCGCGTCAGTGAATCAAACTCCCGGTGTGGGAACCACGCAGCAAGCGTCTGTCGAGTCTTGGCTGCCAAGGTGGCATCGTCTACCCCCGCCTGACCGAGAAATACTGCCGAAATAAGGGCGCGGTCATCAGGTCCATACTCTGGTGCCACCGCCGATAGCGGAGCAATGTGGTTTGGATCTGGGCCTTCAAGATTTAACAGGAGCCGCGTACTCTGTGGCGCGACCGACTGTGACAGCGTGTAGTACTGAGTAATACACCCACGTCTGCTCGTTGGAATTGTCTCAAGACCGGTAAGCGAGGCTGCTGTTGTCGGATCCGTCGCAATGACTGCTGCATCGACGTGGAGTGACTCTGTCGTTGTTTCAACGGTTGCTCCGTCTGCGTCAGCCATCACCTCGGTGACACGCTGCCTGTGTGATATTTTTACTCCTGCCTCACGTGCAAATCGGGTGAGTTGCTCGGTAATTGCACCCATACCATCAGCCGGGACCGCAATGGCTCCATTGGCCAATGTGCCAAAGGTATACTCAAAAACCCGCTTTGATGTCTGCAGTGATCGGTCCAATGTAATTCCCCCATAGAATGGGGCGATAAACCGATTGATAAACGCCTCAGAGAAGCCCTGTCGGCGGAGATATGTCTCAATCGTTGTATCCGGCCCCTCAAAGGTCCGTTCTGGATCCGGCTGTGCCAATCGCCGCCGAAGCTCCAATACCCGTAACTTGTCGGCCGTTGTTACTTCGCGATTGAGCACTGAGCTTATGAGCCCACTGGGATCACGAAACGGATCGGAGAGTACGGACCGTGATCCGGGTCTGGCAAGTACCGCTCCCGGTGTAAACCGGCGAAGATCCAAGCCAAGTAAATCAAGTTCGCGTTGTACGGCCGGGTACCCCGTCAATAATACCTGAAATCCGTAGTCAAGTGTATATCCATTTACCTTTCGGGAGCGGACCCGGCCCCCCACGCGTTCTGTTGCCTCTAGTATACGTACGCTTTCCCCGGCTGCGGCAAGGTGCCGTGCGGCAACAAGCCCGGCCGGTCCAGCCCCGATCACCACGACCTCTCCCATAGTTTATGCTTGTCGCGGGCGGGCAAACCGTTTGCGTCCGGAGGGCTTAATCCGGGCGACGGTGGCACTTATACTATGTCAGTTGTGACCTTCGAGTGTCTCTCTTGTGGACATACCCAGGCGGCGGCCAGTCCTCCCCGGTGTTCCTCCTGTGGTGGGCCATTAGATCCGGTATATGCGTATGATGCCGTAGATCCAGTGGCCTTCCAGGCAACAACCGGCCACTCAATGTGGCAGTTTGAAACGTTGCTCCCGGTTGCGCAGTCCGATGCTGTTACAATGGGCGAGGGGGCAACCCCGCTATTATCGGCGCCCCAGACTGCCGACCGGATTGGCCTCACCAACCTATATATCAAAGATGAGGGACAAACCCCAACAGGCACTGTCCATGATCGAGCCTTTGCCGCGACTGTCAGTGCCGTTGATCCTGACTCCGACTTTGGGCTTGCATCCACGGGCGTGGGCGGCCAGTCTGCAGCCGCATATGCCGCCCGTGGTGGTGTGAACGCGCATGTCTATATCCCGGCCCGTGCGAGTTTTGGCAGCCAGGCTATGGTAAATGTTCACGGTGCCGATATGAACGTTGTCGAGGGTCGGTATCCGGAGACACAAGCGGCGTTTGCGGATGGTGAGCATGATTGGTATTCCATTGGCCCCTTCGAGACTCCTTTCCGGCATGATGGACTTAAGACGGTATTCTATGAAATTGTGGCCGATCTCGACTGGCAGGCCCCTGATGTGGTTGTTACCCCGGCAGGCCACGGTGAGCTCCCGTACGCTGTTTTCAAAGCGGCCGATGAGTTACACGCCTGTGGCATCATTGATACTATCCCCCGTATCGCACTTGTTCAGCCAGAGACCTGTGCGCCGATTGTCCAGGCGATCACAGACGGTGTTGCTGCTCCCGAGCCCTGGGACACTCCGGATACCATCTGTGGAGGACTTGAGGTCCCTGACCCGACCGGTGGTCAGTTAGCCGTTGCTGCAATCGCCGACACCGACGGCCATGCGGTCTCACGACCTGATACCGATATTCTCGCCGCCGCTTGCTATGGGGCTTCCGACGATGGCATTGAACTTGGGACCGGTGGCGGGGCAGCAGTCGCTGGTATCGAAACACTGGTTGACCGCGGTGCGATTGCGACTGATGACACCGTTGTGGCTATCAATCCCACTGCAGCAATGCAGCAGGTGGATGTTATTCGCAGCCATCTGATGAGTCCGGAATGGGACCGGCGTGCTGAATAAGCATATGACGGTGCGTTCTCATACTCTCGGTTGACAGTTCCGGTACGCCATGTTTGATCTTCTTGTCTCCGCGCTTGCTGGCGTTGTCTTTGGCATCGCACTGGCGGCTCCGCCCGGCCCGATGAACGCTATTATCGCCGAAGAAAGCATTCTCCGTGGCTGGACCGCTGGCTTTCGGGCTGGACTCGGAGCCATGACTGCTGATCTCATCTTCTGTGGGCTTGCTCTGGTCGGCGTTGTCGCAATTGTTGAACAGGTGCCGGTGATTCAGACTGTGATGATTGCCATTGGCGGTGTGTTGATGTGTTATTTTGCCTATGATGCGTTTAATGATGCTCGCGGATCGTTTCTTGATACCGATGTTGAAGCCTCAACTGCTGGATTCCGCAAAACGTTCATCCTGGCCTTGACCAACCCATACCAAATTTTGTTTTGGCTTACAATTGGGGTTGGCATGCTCCGGCAAGGGACGCTTGACGTTCTTGCACACGTCCCCAGTGGCATCTTTGATGCTAGTCTAGTCGTCCAGACCGGATCACCTGCCCTGCTG
>JBEQBL010000110.1:0-6611 GCA_041639835.1 Salinarchaeum sp. | reverse complement strand
CGGGCAGTGATATCGGTAGTGGGCAGGGGTACTGAACGTGGGAAACGAGATCAGCAACATCGTGCCATAGAGGTGTCATACCTACAAATATCGAAGCTTCGACTGGGTTCATTGACTGCAACGGCGACTCAGGTTATGGGTAAGAGACAGGACTTCAGTCGTTGGATTCCTCCGTGGGTAATCCCGGTTGGATCACCCCGGCTGTGAACTTGCGGGTTCGCTGATACACCTTCGGCCCTCGAACGAGGGTGTAGCAGTTTTGGCTATCCGCTCAGTGTTGCCCTCCCTGACAGGAGTGGCACTCACGGGCGTCCAGCACCGTGAGCAGCAGGCCGGGCCATCGGCCCACCTCCCCGTTGCAGCCACAAGAGGGGAGGTGGCTCGTGACATGCCAATCGCTGCTGGTTGGGCTACGGTGGTATGTGAGTGTAAGTAGTATGACGCACTCGTTGCCGTCTTGAGCATGAGCACGTTCCCCGCAGCAGCATGCCGATGTTCACCGTGTTATAGCCTCTCCAATAGAATAAATGGTAGGATTACAGACTGGCTACGTCATGTGGTTTGTGGCATATCATGTCGGCTTCATCCACCCCCCTGAAGGGGTGGGCTTTCGCCTCCCTACCGCTGTAAATCCGGACGTTTTTGATGACTGGTAGCGCCGATTGCAACGTGAGCAAGTCCCCACTGTTATTACTCCCGGAAGGTACCCAGCTACCGCCAAGACCGTATGCGCTGGCATTGCTTATTGGAGTGAGTGGAGTTGTCGGGCTACTGTGGCAGCTTCGGCCCCCGGTCACCGACCGAACAGTGCTTGCCTTTGTACCATGGATTATTGCTGGCGGCATCGCGCATGGCGGCTATCAGCTTGGAACCCTTCCAGTGGCGGTTGCCCCGTTGTTTGGGACCGTTGCCGCGTACCTAACGACAATCATTGCTGCCGGTGGAAGCTGGATCATTGGATGGAAATTATTCGGGCAGTCCACCACACCAGCAGACACCGATGATGAATCAGTATTGGTTGGGCTGTTTGGTATACTGGCAGTAAGCCTTGCTATTGGTGGGCAGGCGATCACGGGATCGCTGTCAATAACAGGACTATGGCCGGGGATCATTCTACTTGTGACGGCATTGCTAACCGTTACGGGGTGGCAGGTGCTCGCCCGATTGGCACCGACAATGGGAACTGTGGCCGGGTGGACAGGCGTGGTCGTCCTGTTTGGACATGCACTTGATGGGGTGTCGACGGCGATTGGGTACGATGTGCTTGGGGCAAGTGAGCGAACGCCACTGTCAGCACTGCTGTTACATCTTGGCGAAGTACTTCCAACGGCAGAGTTCATCGGAGCCGGGTGGCTGTTTGCCAGCGTCAAACTCTGTGTTGCTGGCGGCGTTGTGCTGCTGTTTCGGGGCTATCTGCGAGACCGACCCAGTGAAGCACGGCTGTTGTTGTTAGGTATTGCCGCCATGGGACTTGGTCCTGGCACACAAAATCTCACCCTGTACGCGCTTGGCAACCTGATCGGGTGAGTTGATACAAAACCGGAGTCTCTTTGAGACCGTCTCATAAGATACCGGTATGAGTCGGGTGATCGTTGCCGGGCATGTCAACTGGGATGTGACATTATGTGTTGACCGGCTACCAAAGCCGGACGGGGAAGCCCGGATTGAAGACCAACACCACGGGGGCGGGGGCAGTGCTGCCAATGTGGCGGCCGGACTCGCGAATCTTGGGTACTCCGTTGGGCTGATTGGGTCGGTTGGAACCGATGATATTGGCGATGACCTATGTCAGACCCTGAGTAAACAGGGGATCAATATTGATGGACTACGCCGAGTTGACGGGAAGACAACGGTAAAATATCTCCTTGTTGCAGACAGCGGCGAGGTCGCAGTGCTCGGGAACGATGGCGTGAACGAAGCCTTATCACCTGAGGAGATTACCCCTGAGCGAATCCGCCAGGCCGACCATCTACATGTAACCAATCACCGCCCGGAAACACTTGCAACACTGACCAAACATGCTGAGAATGCAGGCCTGTCGATCAGCGTAGATTTGGGACGTCGAAGTGCCGATCGAGAGTTTACAGCGACACTCAAGCGAGCAGATATCGTCTTTGGCAGTCATCATGAACTTACAGCGCTGTTTGGAACCCCAGAGGCAGGGGTCAAAACGGATCGAAGTATCGTCTGTACACGGGGGGCAGATGGGGCAACGGTCTATACAGCCGAGGACAGCTATACGCATCCTGGCGTATCGACAGCGGTAATCGACACAAGTGGCGCAGGAGATGCGTTTGTAGCCGGGTTTTTATACACATGGCTTGCTGAGGGTGATTATGAAACGGCACTGGCCGTTGGTAATGCCTGTGGAGCACAAGCCAGTACAACCCGGGGCGCACAGAGTCAACTAGACCCGAAAGCGGTCACGGCCATGCTTAAATGCTCAACACCGCTTGACAGATAACGAAGTGAAGGTAAACTATCCCTGCCTACCCGCCGCCGGTAGCGGTTCTTTGAAGAAGAGGGCGTAGCGCCTGAAATCAGCTAAGTATAGAGTTTATTCGGCCATGGAAATGCGAAGTTTTGATATACGGGTCCCATCGACGGCAGTAATGCGAATCTCGTATCCAGCCGCTGTGACGGTATCGCCGCGTTGTGGTGTTCGTCCAAGCTGATCAAGCACGAAGCCACCGAGTGTCTCGTAACCCTCTCCTGTAAAGTTCGTGTCAAGCGTATCGTTGACAGCCGATAGTGGCACCGATCCATCAGCAGTGTAAGTTTCGTCCTCATGCTGTCGTAACGCTTGGCGCTCGGCGTCTGTATCAAACTCGTCGCGAATGTCACCAACAACCGCCTCAACAACGTCTTCAACAGTTGCAATCCCCTCAAAGGCCCCCCATTCGTCGATGACCGCAGCCATCTGTTGTTGCTCATCACGGAACTGGACAAGCAGATCACTAATCGTTGTCATTTCGGGGACAATAATGATATCGCGGGCCAGATCACCAGCAGTTGGCGATGTGGTTGTGTCTTCAGCTGTTAGAATATCTTTGACATCGATAAAGCCGATGACCTGATCGGGATCATCAGACGCTGTGACCGGATACCGGGTGTGTCCGGACTCGCCAACAAGCTCCCGGAGCTCATCCAATGACTGATCAGCAGAGATACTAACAACATCAGGATGTGGGATCATTACCTCCCGAACAACAGTATCATCAAGATCAAAGACGCCTTGGATCATGTCAACTTCGGCTGGATCAACATTGCCGGCCTCACGGGAGCGGGTAAGCACCCGGCGGATCTCACGTTCTTCAAGCGTTTCCTCGGTCTCGGAGGCCGGGGGAACGCCAAGCAGCCGGACAAACTTATTCGCGGCTGTGTTGAAGACGACAATACCGGGGATAAACAGATAGTAGGCAACTTTCATCGGGGGAGCCAACAGCAGCGCCAACCGCTCGGCTTGGGCAATCGCGATCGTCTTTGGTGCGAGTTCGCCGAAGACGACATGCAGGAAGGTAATAATACTGAAGCCAAGCGCAAAAGCAACAATATGGAGTAATGTCTCGGGGAGAATGGCACCCAATACCGGCTCAAGAAGAGCAGCAACGGCTGGCTCACCGATCCATCCTAACCCAAGTGAGGCAATCGTGATCCCAAGTTGGGTTGCCGCAAGGTAATCATCGAGTTGATCGGTTACTTCTTGTAATGTTGATGCACCGGGGCGACCCTCAGCGGCAAGTTGATTAACGGCCGTGGAACGGACGCGAACAAACGCGAATTCCGAGGCAACAAAAAAGCCATTGAGGCCAACCAACAACAGTGCCGCAAGGACACGAACAGAGGAGACGAGAATATCTACCATTGATGTTCTATTCGACAGAGAGCACTTATTGATACGCCGTGCACACTCAGCAATTAAGATAGAGGATATAAAAAATACGTGCCAGGGAACGGGGCCGTCACCGGGATTGGGGTAGCCAAACGGCGATCCTGCGGAAGGGTATAAATCTAAGGGATTAGGTGCCCGGAACGACGAACAAGGCACATGGCAAAACAGCCACACCTGCTTGTTGAGGACGGTGACCTTGCGGACATAGCCTTACTGCCTGGTGATCCGGGCCGGGTTGATCGGATTGCGGGTCACTGTACAGATCCAACAACGGTCGCGGAAAACCGGGAGTATAAAATCGTCAACGCAACGTATGAAGGGCGACCGATTACCATTTGCTCGACAGGCATCGGGAGCCCGTCAGCGGCCATTGCTGTTGAGGAGTTGGCTGCTGTCGGTGTTGAGACGATTATCCGGGTTGGGACAACTGGGGCCTTACAGGCAGGGATTGAGATTGGCGACATGGTCATTGCAACCGGGGCAGCAAAGGATGAGGGCACCAGCAAGCGATATGAGTCAGCGACGATACCGGCAACACCGGGGTATGAGACGCTCGCAGCACTTGTAACGGCCGCGGAAGACGACCCCGGAACAGTACATGTGGGTCCGATTGTGACCGACGATGCATTCTACGCGGAGGATGAAGAGTACGTATCACGCTGGGAAGCAGCCGGGCTCTTAGCCGTTGAGATGGAAGCGGCAGCAATTTTCACCCTTGCAAGGCGACATGGACTAGCCGCAGGAGCAATCTGTACTGTTGATGGAAACCTCGTAGCAGGGACCCAAAAGGGCGAAACCAACGACGAGGAACTGCCAGCAAAGGCAAAGGACAACGTCGAGCGAGCGATTGCAATCACTCTTGAGGCAGCAACAACACTGTGAGCACAATTCTCTTGAGCACTCATCCCACAGCGTAGATATGGAGTGGCGGCTCTTTGCCAATTTACGCGAAGTCGCCGGGACAAGCCGGGTGACAATTCCAGACGATACGCGGACTGCTGAGGCTGCACTGGAGGAACTGTTCGCCCAGTATCCGGAGCTTCGATCACAGGTGCTTGAGGAGGATGGCACTCTTGGGGAGCATATTAATGTGCTCAGAAACGGGACCGCAGTTGAGAATCTCTCATGTGAACTGAACAGCGATGATGAACTAGCGCTGTTCCCGCCCGTCAGTGGCGGATAACCCGAGAGAGGCGGGTCTGACACGAACCAACTGAGAAAGTCGATAACTCCTTGCTGTTTATAACCCAGGGGAGATAACACAGTTAACAGCACAATCGATATGCGGAGGAACTGGAGGTGACCGCTGGCGATCAGGGATCAGCACAGGCGATTCATGTGGGGATTGGAGAACTAGCGGTAAGTAACACACGGCAATTGAAGACCCATGGCCTTGGATCGTGTCTTGCGGTCGGCTTATATGATCCGACAACTCATTGGGCGGGACTAGTACATGTAATGTTACCCGAGGCCCCCAGTCAGACACCGGAGGTACCTGGAAAGTATGCTGATACCGGGATCGATAAACTGTACAAGCAGCTACTGGCTGCTGGAGCGCACGCGACGTCAATAACCGCGAAAATTGCGGGTGGCAGTGATATGTTTCAGTCTGAGACCTTTGAGACACATGTCGGCGAGCGTAATATCGTGGCCGTTCGACAACGCTTGGCAGGACATGAGATTCCTGTGGTAACCGCCGATGTCGGCGGCACATCCGGTCGAACAGTAATGTTAGATCCAACAACCGGCGATCTAACCGTGCATGACCAAACGGAGGAGACGCCGTCGTGACCGACGACGGATTCGAACAAGTAGCTCGGTTTGTCGAGACAGAGCTTGGATTCGCAACAAGCCACTATAATGATAGTTATCTCGACCGGCGCTTCTCAGCACGCATGCGACGTACGAACAGCGGGGATTATACAACGTATCTCAGACACCTACGGGAAGATCCACAGGAACAGGAGGCGTTGCTCGATGCCTTAAGCATCAACGTAACCGGGTTTTTCCGGAATCCCGAAGTGTGGGAAGGCATCGCCGCGTTGTTTACCGACTTGGCGGATAATTGTCGTCGGGTGCGGGTCTGGAGTGCTGCCTGCGCGGATGGGCGTGAAGCCTATTCCCTGGCAATGCTTGCGCATGATGAACCAGCAATTGATCCTCAGCAGGTCAGCATTCATGGAACAGATATCAACGAGAAAGCGCTTGACACAGCTGAACAAGGCGTATATGAAAACTCCAGAACGATCGATCTCGATGACCAACTGGGCTATCTGTCAGCGTATGAGTCATACGTAAACCGATCAAACGAGGTTTTTGAGGTTCGCCAACAAGTCAAGGATCTCGTCACATTCGAGCATCATGACCTGATAAACGATCCACCAAAATCAGGCTATGATCTTGTGCTCTGTCGTAATCTGTTTATTTACATCGACAACGAGTACAAGGTACCGGTACTCAGAACCGTTGCCGACTCGCTACGCGCTGGTGGATATCTCGTGATTGGCAAGGCTGAAACAATCCCGCCAGCACTACAGTCGACATTTCGGACCGTCGATAGTCAATTGCGCATATACCAGCGTCAGGTCGATAAGTAATCACATACCCATGTCCGCGGCTGGGTCCGGGATCGGCAGGGTCCCAGGGGAGGTATGAAGCAGTTCAGCAGCGTGATCAAGTGCCATATCAAATCCATAATATCGCTCAAGTTCATCGCCAT
>JBEQBL010000109.1:0-6611 GCA_041639835.1 Salinarchaeum sp. | reverse complement strand
AATCCAGCGGTGCGGTGCCGTGGGATTCCTCCGCCTTCAAGCGGAGGAGGATGTCAAACCCTCCCCCTGATTACGAACCATCTGCGCGCGGGTAGCCAAGCCAGGAAACGGCGCAGCGCTTAGGACGCTGTCCCGTAGGGGTCCGCCGGTTCAAATCCGGTCCCGCGCACTCGATATCGCTTGTTTTTGACCTGTTCAATAACTGAGTGTGGGACCCCCGTGGCAACTACAAGACTCCGCTGGGGACGCTATTCATCGATGTACCTGTCGCGTTAGTGTAAAGACAAACAAAGCAACAAAAAATGCTCCCAGAAAGCCCTCAACGGCGCTTAGCACACGTAGATCAAGTGCTGCTGTATTCGACGGCG
Source organism: Salinarchaeum sp. (assembly GCA_041639835.1). Lineage (GTDB taxonomy): Archaea > Halobacteriota > Halobacteria > Halobacteriales > Salinarchaeaceae > CAZFMU01. Next base: position 6,243 of record JBEQBL010000109.1, on the reverse strand, counting down.
GTCCAATAATAAATGTCACAAAACTCTGAAAACTGAACACAAGATAATCGACAAGTCCCGGGTTGTCGATCCCAGCCAGTGAGCGCCCAATATAGGCGTAGCCGCCACCAAATCCGACAATCATCAGCAGTGAAATTCCAATCGGACGCCATGGTCGCTCGCCATAGCCGGTTGTCAGTGCCAACAGCCCGTTTCGGGCCCATTGTGACATCCGTCTCAGACGATGTCCGATTGGCAGCGTTTGATCAGTCACTGCGTCCCAGTGTCGTTTGCGCCTGTACTGGCGTTCAATCTCAAAAAAGCGACCGGCAGCTGTGCTATCACCAACAGCTGATGCTCCGTTTTTTGCCTTGAGATATGTTGTTTCAAGCGTACTGTACGCGGTTGGCGAACAGCCGATAGTTGCAGCCTCCGATGGACCATCATCGTGTTCTGTAGCCGTGGCTGATTCTTCAAGACGCGACTGTACCTGCGTGAGTGTATCAACCGCCGTGTCAGCTTCCTCAATCGCCTCAAAATTGACAGTATTTGACTTTCCACGGGCGGTCAGCGCTTCACCCTCTATTGCCGGATGCAGGTCCGTGACTGCGTTAAGCGCCTGGCGGTGTCGTTCTGCCGGCGTCCGAAGTGATGTCGGTAGCCGATCAAGTGCAAACCCCACGATATCAAGATCAAGATCCGGTAGCTTGGTGAATTCAAAGCCATCATAATCTGTTCGCAAAAAAAGCAGGCGATCCGCAAGCGGTCCCCGGTCATTTCCGGTTACCTCAATGGTCCCTAGTGTCGCATCAGTAAAGTCATACACAATGTCACCCGCTGATGGCTGCCCAAGATGGCCCCCTGCAAGGACAGCATCACGACAGGACACGTAGCCAACCATGGACGCGTCGACTGTTGGCGTGAGATGTACTGCCTTTTCCACTGTTGTCCCTGCTAGTGACAGCCCTCCTGAAATGGTGATGTCAGTACATTCTAATCGACCGATCTGATTGTCATCAAGTGAGACAAGTCCAAGGCTGGCATCACGTGCTGTCAGACGATTGATATCCGCTCGTGTGATGCGCGTTCGTTCATACTCGCCATCGGCAAGGTCAACGAGTTCGGCGTCTATCCCAGTAAGTGATATTCCCACGGCATCGACGCCATCAAGATGATACTGCCCGCCATGTGCTGATTCCAAAATCAGGTATGTAAATGACGCATCATCGAAATACCCGCCCTCAAACTGGGCTCCAAAAAACGTGGCCACATCGATTGTCGCATCAAAAAACGCCATCTCCCCAAACTCACCGTACAGAAAGTTAAGCCGATCAACGGTTATCTTCTTAAAATCTCCATACTGCACCGTCGCAAAATAAAATCGTAGCCGGTCGATCTGTGCGTCATCAAAATATGCTCGATCGATAGTCGCCTGGTCAAACGCCGCAGTTACCATCTCCGTCTGCTGTGCGAATACTCGTTCCCACTGCGCCTCTGTTGCACTGACCCGGTCAATTGTAGCGCCACGCAGATCAAGCGGTGATCGAAGTGTCGAATGTTCCGCCTGCAGATGCTCAATTGTTGCTTTGCGAAGATCAATTGGAAAGTTATCGGTTGTATCGAAGACTTCCTCCTCAAGTGCAAGCGTCTCGAAGGTGGCCCCAATAAACTGCTTTCGTCGACGTCGATCATCCCGGCGACGATGTGAGGCTGTCTCCCGAATTGTTGTGATCAGTGTTTCCGTTGCCGACTGATCCGCTGGCCGTTCCGATATGGGACAATGAAAGATACACCGCTTGTGGTCAGCAAGTGACTGATGCGGGCACTGCCAGTATCCCGCTGCGTTCGTTTCGAGCGTTCGCTTGTCATCAGCCATCGTCTCATCTCGTCGTGCAGTTGGAATCTCATCGCGATGAAGTTGGTATGAACAGGTATCACCACTCCTCTCGCCTCCGTCCATCACCGGGGTGTCATACCTCCGCAGGGATAACTTCGCCCCCGGTCACAATCACGGCCGTTACCTTCACGAACTAGCTCTGCGAAGTATCCAATATGCGTCGGCATTACGCTCGTCGATCTGTGCTTGCTGCCAGCGTCGCAGGGATCTTTTCGATGGCTGGCTGTGCCGGACTTGGTGGGCCACCCGTTGAGGCCGCTGAGGTAACCATCACTGATATGCAGACTCCCGACCTGGGAACGAACAGCGTCACACTCCCGATTGTGATTGAACTGCGTAACTCTGATAGTGAGCGCGCACTCCCGGCTCCCACCGTCGAGTATATAGCCTCAATCGAGGACACGGAGCTTGATACCGTCCGAGTGGAGTTTCCAACAATTGACCCAGGTACCGCGGAAACACAGTCCTCAGACCTAACCGCCAGCTATGCTGATCTCGGGAGTGGCATTGATGATGCTCTTTCCTCGGGATCGTTTACCGTCCAAATTACCGGTACGATCACGTCCGATGGTGCTCAGGCGGAGTTTTCGGATACCTATCAGTTCTGATCCTTGGGTCCTGTTCCTGTCACATCAACCGTGTCGGGAAGCGAAAAGACAAGTCGATCGCCTTCGCTGATATTGTGTTCTTTGGTCCATTTATATGCCACTTCAAGAACGTACTGTCCGGTGCCATCGTATATCTGCTCGGTTCCATCTTCATCCGGTCCCGGGGCCGGAGCGTGATGGATACTGGTAATCGTTCCGTCTGCCCCAGCATACACAATATCAATTCCAAACGCCATCTGTCGCATCCAGAAGCTGTGCTCTCGCTCGTTTTGATATACGAATAACATCCCCCATCCGGATCGAAGTTGGTCAGTCGCTGAGAGCCCTTGTCGCCGGCGTTCAGGCGTACTGGAAATAGCTGCCTGCACCTCTCCACGCTTGGTTTCTGTAGTTGCTGCCAGTACGTCGACATCGGTTTGTGGGTACTCATCGTAGATCGACGCAGGGCTTTCCTGGGATGTTCCAAGACACCCCCCAACGACAAGTCCAGTTCCGACGGCCATCCCCGTGGAGATAAGATGTCGTCGACTGACACTGGCCTGGGTCTTCATGATCTGTGGTTGTATCTACAGACAATAATCTTGTCCGATTGTGCGGGGGGCTCTTGCCTATGGATTCCTATGGTACTCTATGGGGTGGCATTCGGTTGCCGTTCGTGCTGTTCGTACCGTTGGTCCCAATACTGTCGCTGTTACGCTTACACGCCCAGCATTAGCTGAGGTAACTCCAGGACAGTTCGTCAAGTTACGACGTACTATTAATGACGAGGATATCACGCGATTTTACTCGCTTTCCGCTGTTACTGCGGAGACGCTTGAGGTAACTGTGACTGTTGACCCTGATGGTGACCTGTCACCATGGCTGGCTGCAGCCAGTGCCGGTGCAACCGTTGAGCTTGACGGTCCGTATGGACAGGCTTACTATGATGGTAGCGACCCCATTCTGATCTTGGCTGCTGGTCCGGGTCTGGGCCCAGCCGTTGGTGTTGCTGAACATGCCCACGCCAAAGGGGCACATGTCACTGTTATCACGCCCACTGTGCCACTGATCCATGATCAACGACTGGCAGCGCTTTCACAGGCTGGTGGGGCGGTTCGTATCGTTGCTTCTGATCGCCTGACGGCCGCTGTTGACGGACTACTCCCAACGTCTGGAACCGTATTTGTTTATGGGTTTGCTCCGTTTGTCGAAACTGCTACCGCTGCCATTGACGCTGGTGGCGGTGATGCTGCCGCTGCAACAATTGAGAACTTTGGCTAATATCGGTACAGTACGCTCTGTAGTGCATTGATCGCTGTAGGCTTGGATAATGTGTGCCTCCACCGCCTGTTAGGGGATCTGGGTGCCTAAGATTTCAGACTCTGTTCAGCTTGTTTGTGCTGGTCGTCACCGTCATGTGCATCGGCCCGTGACAATTGTTGCGTTAATGTATCTTGCCAACGCCGCCTGGCCTGATTTGCAGTCATACTTTGAGACAAACACACTGGCCTTGATTCCCATCGGCTCAACCGAACAGCACGGGCCTCATCTTCCTGAGGGAACCGATCATATTATTGCTGAAGCCTTTGCTCGTGAGGCCGCTGACCGTGCAGAAGTGCTATGTACCCCGCCGATCACTGTCGGCGTCTCCGCCCATCATCGCCAGTTTCCAGGAACCCTGTGGGCTGATGCGCCCACGTTTCGCGCTTATGTTGAGTCGATTACCCGCAATCTAACCTCCCATGGCATTGACCGGGTTGTGTATGTCAACGCTCACGGGGGCAATGTCGAACCACTTCGGGAAATTGGCCAGCGACTGCGCTCGGACCAGGTTGCATACGCGATTGAATGGATGTGGGACGAGTCAATTCCAACCCTTGTCAACGACGTGTTTGAGCATAATGGCCCGCATGCTGGGCCAAAGGAAACAGCCCTGATCCAGTATCTCGCCGAGGACCTGGTGGCTGATGAGCGTCTTACCGACGCACGCGATGGGGGGCTTTCACAGTTTGATGCGACAACTGGTCGTCGATTTGGGGCGCGGACGTTCTTTGACGCTATCGACAACTCCGATAACGGGGCATTCGGCGATCAGACCGATGCCACCCCCGAGATCGGCCAGCAACTCTTTGAGGCAGCCACTGAGCAGCTTGTTGGGCTGTGTGACTGGTTGTCCGATCAGTCATCGGCGACACTCATGCCTGCCGACCACGTCTGATTGGCTCCTGTCGCTTGCTTGTGGATATCGTCCCACGGTAAGGGGCATTGGTTGTGTGGATCGCAATCGGCCAACAGGTTTTATTTTACGCCGGTCGGAGCATTGGGCAATGCCGGATGTGACCGTGACTGAGTTGCTCGCGGATCTATCAGAGGACATCGACGGGATTGTTCTCTTCTCGCCCCCGACGTCCTACTATGAGCGGTTCGCGGACCTCTCCGTTCCAGTACTTGTTGTGAGCGACGAAAATGACGTTGACGCCGACCCGTTTATTCAACTCCCGGTTGAGTTTACTGATGTTGTCGATCGCATCAGATTCGGGATTGATGCGGCCTTCCGAGATGAGCTCATCTCAGAGGGGGATGAACTCCTCTGTGTCGTCTCGATGTTCAGTGATGGACTTGATACGGTAACTCGAATTCGCGCCAGCAGAAGTGATCGATCAGGCGTGTATGATCTTTTTGCCAACTCGCGTGCCGAACCCGCTGTCATTCGTGATGTGCTTGAACTGGCCATTGAACTGGGTCGCAAAGGACAGAAAGGAAAGCCAGTCGGAGCGTTGTTTGTCGTTGGTGATGCCGGCCAAGTTATGACAAAGTCACGGCCACTGTCGTACAATCCCTTTGAGAAAAGTCATGTACACATCGGAGATCCGATTGTGACCGTCATGCTCAAGGAATTTTCCCGACTTGATGGCGCTTTTGTCGTCAGTGATGCCGGTAAGATTGTCTCGGCCTATCGGTATCTCCAGCCGGCTGTCGAGGATGTGGATATTCCAAAAGGCCTTGGCGCCCGTCATATGGCTGCTGGTGCGATTACCCAAGCCACCGATGCAACAGCCATTGTCCTCTCCGAAAGTGATGGCTTAGTTCGGGCGTTTAAGAATGGATCACTGGTACTTGAACTTGATCCCGAAGAGTACTAGCTTTCGAAACAATATCGAGGCGGATGCCGCAGGGCGTGACTCTGAGGCAGTTGACACCCTACTTGCTTGCCTACGGCTTCTCCTTGCTGATAGAAGAGTAGCAGCTATACACTGCTACCGTTCTGCTGTTGGCCATGGTGTCTGCACTGTGGCCCCGACCGGATCGTATGCTGTCTTACAGGGTGGCCCAGCGGCAAACTGCCATGTTGGTGTCGCCGTGCCCTGAATAAGCGATGTAGAACGCGAACTGAACGCTGGGTCGTGGTGACAGCGTCCATAGGCATGATCGCCAAGGTAATTTCCAACGATCCTAAGCCACGCTGCTGGGGATTGGGTTTCGATCGACTCAACAGCTTGTGCGAGTGCATGAGCCTGCTTCCGTTGTTGAAGCGCCTGTGTCTGCCGTGTCTCCGGGACCGTCCACACTCCATCAACCCCGACGTTGACGAGTACGGAAATCCCACGGGTGAGTGCATGACGATATGGGGTACCTGCTTCTGGATCATCATGAACCAGTACGATTCCATCCTGTTGATCAACACAGAGTAGGTGACACGGTCGGTAGCTGGCGTCTTCGAGGCGTTTTTCAGCTCGTGTTACAGCAGCCTCAGCAGTTGCTGCTCTTAGCGTATCAAGC